>JAFAPG010000585.1 GCA_019247235.1 Acidobacteriota bacterium | reverse complement strand
GCCATGGGGGAGGTGAAGGCGGTTCGCTGGACCAGCAAAGAAGGCATCCCGCTCGAAGGAATCATCAGTTTTCCCGCGGAATTCAAGCGAGGTCAACGGTATCCATTCACGGTTTTCCCGCACGGAGGTCCTGAAGCAAGGGATTCGCTTCGTTTCGATATTTTCGCCCGCTACCTCGCGGGAATCGGCTATATCGTCCTGCAGCCTGAATACCGCGGCTCGACCGGCTACGGCACAGCCTTTCTGAACGCCATTTACCAGCACTTCGGCGATCGTGCTTATCGCGACGTAGATAGCGCCACAGATTTTGCCCTGGCCCAAGGCTGGGCCGACCCGAACCGTCTCACCATTTTCGGGTGGAGCGCTGGCGGCTTCATGAGTTCCTGGACAGTCACGCAGACGCATCGCTATAAGGCCGCCGTCGAGGGCGCCGGTATCACTGATTGGCTCACCTTCATGTGGAACAGTGACCTTCAGCAGATCGATTACGACGCGCGCTGGCCAGACACAGATCCGAATGCATTTCTACAATTTTCCGCAGCCATGCACTCCCAGGATGTAACCACTCCGCTGCTCATAATTCATGGCTTAGCCGACCAACGAGTCCCCGCCTACCAGGGCCGGGAACTTTTTGAAGCACTCTTAGATCGTGGTAAGACCGTTCGAATGGTGACTTATCCCGGTTCGGGTCATTTTCCGCGCCTGTGGGAACAACGTCAGGATCTGGCGCGTGAGATTGCTGCCTGGTTCGCAAAATACAACCCGGAGAAATAGTTTTCGCGGCGAGGTCACAGTTGAAGCGCGACCGCATACCAAAACCTGTTCGCCCGCCGGAGTGTGAAACTTTATGAAAATTATTGGATGCCTCGAATGAGTAGCAGATCCCTTCCCAAGCATTGGGCTTGTGCCGGCCGAGCGCTGAATGCCGCAAGTTGAATCGGGCAGCGAGGGAAACCACACCGTGCTGCGCCATGGCGTGGACGCGCTAGAATGGACCGCCCTGCTCCGACAAGGAACTCAATCGGGAACCAGAAGAACCAAATGCGCATTGCAATTGACTCGGGAGGCACGTTCACCGACTGCGTTTATGTTGAGGGTGGCTTGCTCAAGCTGCTAAAGGTGCTGTCTTCAGCCGCGGACCCGGGAAACTCCGTACTCGAATCGCTTCGTCGGATTCGACCACACCATCCACCCGAAGTTCGCCACGGGACCACGATTGGCACCAACGCCCTGCTTGAACGAACGGGCGCGCGGGTTGCCTTTGTAACTACGGCCGGATTTGAGGACACGATCGCTATCGGGCGTCAGGCCCGGCACAACCTATACAACTGGATGGCGAGCCCGAGGCCTTGCCTCGTACCTCCGGAGTGCCGTTTTGGTGTCAGCGAACGGGTCAGCGAGAGCGGTGCAATTCTAGCCGCGCCGCGAGAAGAAGAACTCGTCGCTTTATGTGAGCAGGTTCGCTCGAGCGGCGCGGAGAGCGTTGCCGTTTCCCTTCTCTTTTCATTTCAGAACCCGGAGAATGAGCGACGCCTAGCGACGGCGCTTAAGCAGCTTGGCATACCAATTTCGGTGTCCCACCAAATCTTGCCGGAGTTCCGCGAGTACGAACGCGCTTCAACCGTGGTGGCGAATGCCTACTTGGCGGTAAAAGCGGGGGCCTATCTCAGCCGACTTGAAGCGCACATTGAGAGGGAGTTTCGAGGGTCTTTGTACGTGATGCAATCGTCCGGGGGAATCATTTCGGCCAAGCTGGCTGCCGAGGAGCCGGTCCGTACGGTGCTATCGGGTCCCGCTGGAGGCGCGGTAGGTGCGCATCGAGTGGCACAGCTCGCGGGATTTAAAAACATCATCGCCTTTGACATGGGGGGAACTTCGACCGATGTTTCGTTGATCGATTCCTTGGGACCGAGGCCCACAAGCGAGGCCCGAGTGGCGGAAATTCCAGTTTCCGTGCCCATACTCGACATTCATACGGTGGGAGCCGGGGGCGGCTCGCTCGCCTGGTTTGATCGAGGGGGCATTCTTACCGTGGGACCTATGTCGGCTGGCGCAGAGCCGGGGCCAATTTGTTACGGCCGCGGCGAACAACCAACCGTGACCGATGCGAATTTGCTCTTAGGTCGCCTTGATTGCGACCTTCCCTTGGGCGGCTGCGTACAACTAGAGGAGAATCGAACCCGGACTTTGATGGAAAAGGCACGACGAGCTATCCCCAGTGTAGAAGAATTTTCCCGAGGCATCATTCGTGTGGCAGAAAGCGAGATGGAGAGAGCGATTCGGTTGATTTCGGTCGAGCGCGGACGCGATGCACGGGAGTTCGTGTTGGTTTGTTTCGGAGGAGCTGGCCCGTTGCACGCCTGCTCGTTGGCCCGTGCGCTCGCCATACCATGGGTACTGGTTCCGGCCATGGCGGGTGCCGTTTCCGCCCTGGGCATTTTGATGTCTGAGGTCGTACGGGATTATTCTCGGACGGTCATGATAACGGTCTCCTCTGACCGCCGCTCTTTCGACCACCAGGTGATCATGGCGAAACGTTGGCGAGAGCTAAAAGCTCTTTTAGAGCCGCATTTCACTGCCCTCGAAGTGATTGGCGAGGCCGAGTTTCTCAAGCAGGGGCTGACCGGGATCGCCATGCGCTCAGCTGATCTACGTTATGCCGGCCAAGGTTATGAGCTGAATGTCCCGGCCGATGACAGAATGCTCGAGGGTTTTCACCGTGAGCACCACAGGCGTTATGGACATGCCGATCGGGACCGACCCGTCGAAGTAGTGAACTTACGCGTGCGCTTGATCTCACCGGGTGAGACCATTGAGCTCCCGAAGGCCGAGAGAGCTGATGCCGACCCAAGTCCTGCACTCACGAAAAAAAAACCTGTGATGTTCGGCGAACGATGGCTAGAAACATCGGTCTTCGACCGCCACCGTCTTAAGCCTGGCAACCGTTTCCAAGGACCCGCAGTGGTACACGAATACAGCGCTACAACCATCGTGCCTCCTGAATCAAGCGTCGAGGTCGATGATTTCTCGAACCTTGTAATCAGAGTATAAAAGCGTGCAACCATTTGACCCCATAGAGTTGGCGGTGTTTAAGAGCGCTACGCGTTCCATCGCGGATGAGATGGGCGCCGCTTTACGACGCACCGCCTTTTCTCCCAATGTGAAAGAAAGACGGGACTATTCATGCGCGATTTTTAATGGCCTCGGCCAGTTGATTGCCATGGGTGACCACATGCCGGTACACCTTGGTTCTATGCCCATGTCCGTGCGAGCCGCCATCGACTCATTGGCATTATCGAAGGGCGACATCGCACTCCTGAATGACCCTTTCGAGGGAGGCACCCATCTCCCGGACCTCACCATGGTTCTCCCGGTCTTTGTGGATAGACAAGACCAACCGGTCTTCTACGCTGCCGCGCGGGCGCATCACGCTGACGTGGGCGGCCGATATCCAGGATCCATGGGATTGTGCCGAGACATCTACCAAGAAGGGCTCAGAATTCCGCCGGTTAAATTTGTGAGACAAGGAGTGATGGATCGAGATTTAATGCGGGCCATCCTGGCTAATGTGCGTACGCCTGAAGAACGTGAGGGAGACTTGGCGGCACAAATGGGCGCCTGCCGGGTGGGAGAGGCGCGCTTATTGGAGCTGATTTCCCGACACGGTTTGGACAAAGCGGAGCGCCTCTCGGCCGCGCTGCTCGATTATTGCGAGCGCCTTATGCGGGCTGAGCTAGCGAGCATGCCAGCGGGATCGTTCGCCGCCGAAGATTTTCTCGACGACGATGGCTTCGGCAGTGCCCCCCTCCGCATTTCGGCCACAATTCACCTTGACCCGCCGAGGGGAACGGCCGTCGTCGACTTTGCCGGATCAAGTCCTCAGGTTCGAAGCAGCGTAAACGCGGTTTTCGCCGTCACCTATTCGGCGACGTTTTACGTATTCCGCTGCTTGCTGCCCGAAGATGCTCCCGCCAATGCCGGCTTGATGCGCTCCATCGCCGTGAATGCCCCTCGAGGATGCATGGTGAACGCCAGCCATCCCGCGGCAGTGGCCGCGGGTAACGTAGAAACCTCGCAACGAATTGTGGACGTACTTCTGCACGCCTTGGCTGAGGCTATTCCTGGCCGAGTTCCCGCGGCCAGCTCGGGCACCATGAGTAATCTCACGATTGGAGGCATCGATCCGCGAAGCGATCGGCCTTTCGCCTATTACGAAACCATCGCTGGCGGTATGGGTGCGCGTCCCACCGCCGACGGACTCTCGGGTGTCCACACTCACATGACCAATTCGCTCAATACCCCGATCGAGGCCCTCGAGTACGCCTATCCTTTTCGGGTCGTCAGGTACGGCATGCGAGCGGGATCGGGCGGTCAGGGTCGATTTCGTGGCGGCGATGGCTTGATCCGGGAACTTGAGTTGCTCGCTGACGCGCAAGTCACGTTATTGAGTGATCGAGCGAACTTTCAGCCATATGGACTTGCCGGCGGCAAACCGGGAGCCAGTGGCGGTGCTGTTCACATAGAGAAACAGACGAGCTCCCGTTTACCGGCTAAATGTAATGTACATGCGAAGAAAGGCGATCGCATCCGTATCGAGACGCCGGGAGGAGGCGGCTGGGGAAAACCCGCTCCTTGAATTCATGCGTCATCAAGCTTGGCCACCTGCTCGGCAATCCATTCACCGGTCTCGCGGGTACCCAATCCTCCCCCAACATCCTCGGTGGTCTTGCCTTGGCGAACGGCTCGAACTACGGCGGCTTCGATTCGGGCCGAGGCACTTGAAAAACCCAGATAGCTCAACATCAATGCCGCGCTGAGAATTGCACCTATGGGATTAGCGACGTTCTTGCCAGCCAGAGGTGGAGCGGAACCGTGCACTGGCTCGAACATCGAGGTCCTGCCGGGGTGGAGATTTCCGCTGGGCGCCATTCCCAACCCGCCTTGTAACCCCGCCGCCAAGTCGCTGAGGATGTCGCCAAACATATTGTTGGTGACTATGACATCGAATTGGCGCGGATCCCGCACCATGTGCATGGCCAGCGCATCCACATACATATGTCGAGCCTTGACACTGGGATACTCGGCGCTGACTTGGCTGAATACCCGTTGCCAGAGCGCGCCCACATAGCTCATGGCATTGGATTTGTCGCACATCAAGACCCCTTCACGGGGGCTACCGTCGCCCTTCGAGTTACCTCGACAGTATTCAAAGGCGTAGCGGATAATACGCTCCACGCCTTTTCGGCTATGGACATCCTCTTGAATGGCTAGTTCAGCAGGCGTTCCCTCTCCAAAAGCCCCACCACAGTCGACATAAAGGCCTTCGGTGTTCTCTCGAATCACTACGAAATCGACCTCTTCGGTGCTGATTCCTTTCAGCGGACAAAGAGCGCTATCCAACAGACGAACGGGACGCACATTGGCATAAAGATCCATCCGGAATCGCATGCCAAGTAGGATCTGTTTTGCATGGGTATGGGTCGGAATTCGAGGGTCGCCGAAAGCGCCGACCAGGACAGCGTCAAAGTTCCGCCCCAGCATTTCAAATCCATCATTAGGAACTGTGGTGCCATCAAGCAGATAGCGATCTGCGCCCCAATCAAATTGGGTCACGACGACGGGCGCGCACGAGGCTTCGATGACCTTGAGGGCCTGGGGTATGACCTCTTTTCCGATGCCGTCTCCAGCAATGACTGCAATGCGCTTGTTGACAACCACCCGACAAACCCTATCACAGTTTCCTGAAGCCTAGGATCGTGGCCGCGACGGATCCTCGTGCAAGCGATTTGCTTCGTTATAATCAATTACATATGCATCTGGCAGCTACGCACGGACCGGGGACCGTTTCGAAAAGCCAAGTTCGGGAGGAATTTGACGCGCTGCTCTCGGGGTGCGGAACTTACCCGCTCGGGTCGGCTCTGGTTTCCGTGGCTGGTCGAGATCGAGTCCGCTGGCTCAACGGCATGATCAGTAATAACATTCGCGATCTCGCGCCCGGTCACGGGGTCTACGGGTTCGTTTTGAATCCGCAGGGGCATATTCAAGCTGATTTGTATGTGTTTCACGATGGGGAAAAGCTGCTTATCGAAATCGAGCGTTCCCAGCGGGACACCGTTCTTTCTCTGTTTCGCCGCTACATCATCATGGATAAGGTCGAAGTTGAGGATTCAAGCGACAAGTTTCGCATTTTCGGTGTCGCAGGCCGGAAAGCCGAGCAGGTTTTATCTACTCTGGCTTGGCGCAAGCAGTTGGAGCCGCTTGAATTTGGCCGCTGGTTTCTGAACGGTGGCGAACTGACCGTAGTGCGCAAAGACAATCAGGCTATTCCCAGTTACGAATTGTGGGTTCCACAAGAGCTTGCAGATCAGACGTGGAGAGCTCTCGAAGCATCGGGAGCCCACACGATTCATGAAGAGGTCCTTGAAAGCTGGAGGGTGATTTCTGGCATTCCTAGATTTGGTCAAGATATTCGCAACCGCGACCTACCTCAGGAGACCGGGCAAGACCGTGCTTTGAATTTCAATAAGGGGTGCTACATCGGACAAGAAATCGTCGAGCGTGTCCGCTCTCGTGGCTCCGTACATCGCGCCTTCGTGGGATTTGAAGTAGAGGGAGCGGGGCCTGAGCCGGGAAGCAAGATTCAGAGCGAAGGTAAAGATGTAGGTGAGATCACTACCAGCACCTGGGTTCCAACTGCAGAGGGAGAACGAGCGATTGCCATGGGCTACTTGCGTAAAGAGTTCCTCGAACCAGGAAAGGAATTGAGGGTGGGCGCAAGTCGGATCCAAGTCAGAAGTTTTCCCTTTCGCGAATTTCTAGTCCCGGGATAAGCCGAGAACCGTGCAGGGGCTTGCCCGGGCAGGGCACGAGAGAAGAAATTATGGCTGAAAAGAAAAAAGAGAGCTTTACGGTCACCGATCGTCGATTGTTCACCTCCGAGGGCGAACTCCGCAAAGAGGCCAGTGAGGAGCAAGAAACAGCGGCTTCAACCCGGACTGCTTCAGCGGAGCGAAGCTTAGAGACTGCGCCCCCACCACCGAATCCAACCGCTGCTGAACAAAAACAGCAGGCCGATGCCTATCGCAGGTCATCTCTCGAGATGGATCGTCAGGTCGAATTAGAAGGACAATCTGCCAAGGATCTTGAGATTACCTTCGAGCGCTTCTTGGCATCGCTCTATATGAGCGGCATGCTGCAGCTGGGGCTCATGCAAGAGCAAGGAGTCACGCCGCAGCTAGATCTCATCGGTGCGCGTCAGACCATTGACTCGCTGGCGCTGCTCTCAGAAAAGACCAAGGGAAACCTGAGTGGCAAAGAGGCCAATTTCCTGCAAAATGCGCTGTACGAGCTGCGCATGGCCTATGTTGAAGTGACCAACGCGATCGCTAAGGGTCCACAGCAGGCATCCGTTGCCAGATGAAGGCGACGCTCACCGTGCTAGGTAGCGGTACGTCGATGGGTGTGCCAACGATCGGATGTGACTGCCCCGTGTGTCACTCGATCGATCCTCGTGACCGCCGCACCCGG
>JAFAPG010000294.1 GCA_019247235.1 Acidobacteriota bacterium | reverse complement strand
CGGTATAGGTAGTGTGGATCGCCTTGCCTTGGCCGGAAGCTTGCGGCGCAACCGTATAGGGGCTGATGATGTAGATCGGCTGACGGTGTCCGTCCACGTGATCGACACCATTCTGGCTATCGTCCTCTTCAACGAAGATTGCGGACTGCGTCCAGACATTGCTGTGGCTGATGGCCTCCACAATGCGGCCAAGCGCAAGGTCGTTGTCCGCTTCGTAGTTAATTGGATACGGCATGCCCTTCTTCGTTCCGGCAGTGTGGTCGTCGGGAAGCCACAAGATGGTCAGGTTGGGGACCTGCTTCGTCGCATCCTGATGCTGGAAAAGCGGTATCCAGTAGTCAGCGCGATATTGGTCAGGAATCGTGAGATTGAACGGCGGGTAGTGCGGGTCGAGGATGTTGGCCGCAGATGGCACCGGAGAGGTTACAGTAACGGCGCCATCCGGAACGATGCAGCTTGAGGCAGGAGCTTTGTGTTCATTGCACATCGCGGTTTTGTAGAAATCACTCCAGGTATACTCCGTGCCATCGGGCTTCGTGGCCAGCTTGCTGTCATCGCCGGCCCACTCGCCGAAAAGTTTTACGGAGAGACCCTTCGCTTCCGCCGCGGTCCAAAGGAACCCTCGCGGTGTGTACGTAAGCGGATCGTCGGCATTGCCGCCGGGGTACGATCGGATCCAATCAGGCGCCAGAATATCGTTCGAATAAAACGAGCCAGACATGACAATCCAGGGATGGCCGTCGGACGATTGGCGGCTGGGAGCATACACGTTGTCAAGCAGCGGGAAGCGCTTAACTAAGGCATGCTGGTTCGGCAATGCGGACGCGAAGACGGCAAGCGACGGATCTCCATTGCCCCACGGAACGTCACCGAGCATCTGGTCGTAGGTGCGATTCTCCTTAATGATCAGGAACACGTATTTGATGAGCGACGGCTCCCCGATGTGCCTGGGTACTGCCACGGGTTTTGCATTACGGTCGACGTATTCCGGTCCAACCTGGATATTCGTAGTCAGGTTCCAGTGGTTGTTATGGATGACCTGCTTGGTGTACGCGGCAAGTTGATCCGCATTGGGCAATGGAATCATGTTGACAACGCCGGTATCCTGATGCGTGTTAAAGGCGGTGACACCTTGTGCGAAACCTAATGAACCTTGCGCGCCCAGACCTTTGTCATCCGCGACGACAAGCTGTCTGTGCGCCGCATCATAGGCGATTGAAGTTGGAAAATAGGCAGTTGGAATATAGCCAATCACCGGATGGGCATCGCGGTCGGAAAGATTGACGACGGCGATCGCATTGGCCTCTCCCAATGTGACAAACGCGCGGCTGTCACCGGCCGCAGCAACTCCGTTTGGCCCGGAGCCGAAGGCGCCGCCCACGACGGGCACGCTCAGATTGATCGTGCGGACAACCGCGCCACTGTTGAGATCGAGGACTGAAAGGCTGTCGCTATAGGCATTGGCGACGTAAAGATCCGGTCGGGAAATTGTCATACCGGCGGGATGAAGACCGACGTTGAATGTTTTCACGGTCTTGCCCGTTGCAAGATCTACGACGGAAACCGTGCCGGTCGTAGCGAAGGCATCCTTCCTATCGACTACGATCGGAGTGCCATCGGAATCGTTTGTGAAATCGTCGCTAGTGGCTGGGCGTCCGCCTTCATTGCTCACATAAGCATATTGGCCCCGAATGACCACGCTATTCGGGGCATTGCCGACAGGAATCTGAGCGACAAGCCTTGCCGGAGAAGCCGTGAGGTCGATCACGCCCAGGGTGTTCGCGGCGTTCAGCACGACATAGGCGCGCTTTCCATCGCCCGAGAGCGCGATGCCACCAGGATTGATGGATTTGGGATTGTGGTACTTGCGGCCATCCGCGGGGGGCGCGGGTAGGTCCACGGCCTGACCGTGGCTGAGATGGCCGGTGTGGGAATCCACATTCGCGATGACCACATGGTTATCGTCCTGGCTGAAGAACAGCTTGGAGCCATCTTCGGAATAGGCGATGCCCGTGAACGAGCCAGCCTTGTCAGAGAAGGTGGCGCCATTAACGGCTGTGGGGATGAATCGCTGGAGGACTTGGCCACTCCCGGTATCGAATATGATGACCGGCTGCGCCGAGCCCATGAGCAAAACCGCACCGCTTCTGGTCTTGCTATTTGGATTTATGGCTATGGCCTTGGCGCGCACCGGCGAGCCAAGCTGCACGATTTTTCCGGCGGGTGTCAGGGTCTGATTATCAGACGCGACAATCGAGCCATCATTTTGCGGACCGACAGTGCGAGTGGAAGTTTCGGCACTCGGGACAGCTTGTGAGTTTGCAACTAAAGCGGAGACAAGGAAACAAGTAAGCAGCGGCAGGAATTTAAGCATGTATGGACGCGGTCGAAGCTAGTCTAAGAGATCTCTATCTAATGATCGAATACACGAAGGGAACTCGAGCGAGTTAAAGCGCGACTGGCAGATTCAGCGCTAAGCTCACGGATGCGCCGCGAAAGAGAACACAAGCATGGTCCGGCGAGTTTTGGAATTCCGTCGCATACATCTCGTGTGTCTTGTGGTATTCATCGACCCTCGTCTCTTAGGATAGAGTTCACGTGCGAGGAACACGTACGCGGTGCTTCAAGGCAGGAACTCTATTGGATGGACCGGGTGCGGGTCCTCGATGTGGCTCGGCAACGGTCGGTTTCCGGATCTCGCGATCCACAAACGGGCTTCTAGCCTCGAAGCTGACTTATTGACAGAAGCGGTCACCCAAGCTGGTGAAGCCATGCTGATAGCGGCTCAGATGGACCTTACAGCCTGCTAGGCTGCTTCAGTGATCTCATTGTCGTCATCTTGTACCATCTTCTGCAGTCTTCGCGCCATTTCTCGCACGAGCAGCGCATTTTCAGGTCGTATGGCATTTTCCATCTCTTCCAAGGCGCTCGCCAACTCTTCACGTAACGGCGTCAGCGTAGCGCGCTGTCCATTGGCCACTGCAATCTTGGCAACAATTTCGCGTATCTTCGCTTCTCGGGGCAGATACTCGGCCGACATTTTGCGAATGTGGTCCCAACTGATAAAGTTCCGCCACACTTTCGGCTGATCGAGTCCCGCATCGCGCGAATCCCTTTGTAACAGATTCAGCTCTTTTAGTAGTCTGTGGGCCAACTCTGGGAGACGCTCAACTCGAGTGGCCAAAATATTTTGATCGGAAAATTCGCTGTCGCTTTCCAGAAACATAAAACGAAAACGGCACACCAGATCCAGCCCTTTCAGTAGATAGGACATCGACTGATTACCG
>JAFAPG010000824.1 GCA_019247235.1 Acidobacteriota bacterium | reverse complement strand
CGCGTGGCGCTGGCGTTTGCCTCAATTCCCATCGCGGTGGCGGCCAATGGCTTGCGCATCTTGGGTACGGGGTTACTGGTGCAATACTGGGATCCGGAAAAGGCCGAGGGCTTCTTCCACGTCTTCTCTGGCTGGCTGATCTTCATTGTCTCGCTCTTCATGTTGTTTTTTCTGCATCAAGGATTACGCCTCTGTTTCGCCCGATACCGGGAGGCAGCGTGATATCGCAGTTGCGGTTTTCACTCGTTGCCGTCCTGTTGGCCAGCGCAGGACTACTTCTCGGAGCCCGAAATAGCGGCGAGATTATCCCCGCTCACGCCTTATTGGCCTCTTTCCCTCGAACCATCGGAAGCTGGAGCGCAGCTGGGAACATTCCGCTAAGCAAAGATGTTCTCGATGTCCTCGGAGCCGGCGAGTTCCTTCTCCGCGAATACCAGGATGTCGAGACTCGGGCCCAGGTAGCGTTATTTATCGCCTATTTTCCCAGTCAGCGAGCCGGGGACACCATCCACTCCCCGCAAAATTGCCTGCCCGGCGCCGGCTGGTCGCCTGAACGAGCCGATCGCATTACGATCACCGCCTCGGGGCATTCCCCCTTCTCAGCCAATCGCTACGTGGTGAGCAAGGGCGATAAACGGCAGTTGGTTCTTTACTGGTACTGGGCCCACGATCGGGGCCTGGCCAGCGAGTACGCAGCCAAGTTTTATCTGGTGGCAGACTCGATTCGAATGCACCGCACCGACGGATCGCTGATTCGCATTAGCACGAGCGTGGCAGACGGTCAGAATCTTCAAGCTGTAGACCGCATCCTTCGCTCCTTCGCCAACAACCTGGTGCCTCTGCTACCGACTTATGTTCCGCGCTAAAGCTTCTCATCCTCTGCCGGCCGTCGAGTGGGAGCCTGTGCTTAAGGCGACGGGCGAAGCGAACCGGCTCGCTTGCGCCCAGAACTCAGTCTGTTCACCGCGGCTACAAACACGCTTGGGAGATCTTGGATGAGGCATTTCTCTTGGTTCGGTTTGACATTGTTGGTGGCTTCTTTGGCCGGCTTTACTGCGTGCTCACGCGATCCCAATGTGCGCAAAGAGAAGTACTATGAAAGCGGGGAACGATATTTTGCCAAAGGCAAATTCCGTGAGGCCATCATCCAATTTCGCAATGCCACCGAGGTCGATGCCAATTTTGCCGCCGCCCATTATGAATTGGCCAAGAGCTATCTTGAGTTGCGCGAGTGGCGACAGGCCTACGCCGAACTGAGCCGCACCCTCGAGCTCGATCCCGACAACTTCAAGGCCCACATCGACATCGCCAACCTGCTCATCGCCAATGGACAACTGGACGGGGCGCGCGAACACACTGACCTGCTGCGAGACAAACAAGCCAGTAATCCCGATGCCCACGTGGCTATCGCCCATCTGTGCGAAGCGGAACACAAGTTGGATTTGGCCGTAACCGAGCTGGAAAAGGCGATCTCGCTCGCTCCCCAACGGGGCGATCTGTACCTGGACTTGGCGGTGCTTGAGACCAAGGCCAAGCTCCCCGATGCTGCCGAATTGGACTTCAAAAAAGCCGTAGATCTCAAGGCTAGCGGCAATCCCCGCATCGTCTTGGCAGCTTTTTACGAATCGCGAGGACGTTATAGCAATGCTGAACAGGAGGTCCAGGCCGCAATTTCCGCCAACCCGAAAGACATGGAGGCTCGCGCGGCACTTGCCAAATTATATTTGGCGCAAGGCAAACGCGCCGAAGCGGAGGATTTTCTCAAGCAGTTAAAACGCGAGATGCCGCAGAATCCGATGGCCTATCGCATGCTGGGAGATTTCTACGTGGCGGTCAATAATATCGATGCCGCCCTTTCAGAATATGCCTCGCTTTACCGTGATCATCCTCGTGATCTCGAAGTGGAAAAAAACTATGTGCAGCTTCTGATCGTTAAGAGCCGCTGGGATGAGGCTAACAAAATTAACGAGGAGATTCTTAAATATCGACCGCAGGATGAGAACGCCCTTCTCTATCGGGGAGAGATAGAGCTAGGGCTGGGCAAAGCCAATGACGCGGTACAGACCTTGCAGGACGTGGCGAGCGACAATCCCGACAACGCGGTGGCGCACTACCAACTGGGCCGCGCGCTCAGCGAAATTTCCGACTGGGATCGTGCCCAGCAAGAGTGGCAGGAAGCGGCTCGATTGCAGCCGACTTTGATTGACGCCCAGCGCTCTTTAGCCAATGTGGCGCTCGAACGAGGAGATTTCGCGCAGCTAAACTCGGCCGCCACTAGCATGATCGCCGCTGCTCCGGCCTCTCCCGAGGGCTATGCCTTGCGCGCCTTAGGCCTGATGAACCAAAAAGAATTCACCATCGCCGCGCAAGCGGCACGTAAGGCGATCGAAGTCGCACCCCAATCGGCGGTTGGTTATCTTGAAATGGGCAACCTTCGCGCGTTCGAGCACAAGTGGAATGAGGCGGAGAAGTGGTACAAACAGTCGCTCAGCCGTGACCCCAATTCGCTTGAGGCTTTACGGGGGCTGGCCACGAGTTACCTAGCCGAAAGACATCCCGAGAAAGCAGTGGCCGCAGTCCAAGAACAAATCGCGATTTCACCGAACACCGCTTTCTATACCTTGCTGGGGGGCGTGCTAGTCGACAACAAGAACTACCACGAAGCCCGGACGGCGCTCACCAAAGCAGTCGAACTGGATAAGCACAACACGGAGGCGTACGCGAAGCTCTGTCAGGTAGAGGCCGCCGCGGGCGCCCTCGATGACGCCATCTCGACCGGTAAACGGGCGGTGAGTGACAATCCAAAGGTGGCTGACCTGTTCATTCTCTTGGGTACGCTCTATGAACGCAAAGCGGATTTTGAACAAGCGAAAGGCGCCTACCAAAATGCGCTTGAGGTCAGGCACAATGACCCAAAAGCCTCGAACAACCTCGCCTATTTATTGCTCGAGACTCATGGCAATGCCGATGAGGCGTTGCAGTTGGCGCAAGCCGCACGCCGCGCCATGCCTAAATCCTCGATAGTGGCCGACACTCTCGGCTGGGCTTTCTATCAAAAGGGCGTCTATCAATCCGCAATCGACCTATTCCACGACGCTATTAACCTCGCACACAAGAATAAGGAGCCAGAAAACGCGACCTACCATTACCACCTCGGCATGGCTTACGCCAAAGTGGCACAACCTACCCTGGCCAAGCAGGAGTTAGATACCGTGCTCAAGATTGACCCTAAATACAGCCAGGCAGATGGGATCAGAAAACAGCTGGCGGATTGAAGGGTGTGCGCCTGGGTTCCCGAGTGCCAGCTTTCGGCAGAACCAGTCAGCAGCTCACCGTGAGTACATTTGTTTATGGCTTACCGATCAGGTTTGTAAACAACCATAACCACCTAGAGGGCGAAATGGTGGAAATGGCGGCATTCTGCCCGGTAGGAGATGGTTCTCGGCAATGTGGAACTCAGCATGCATCCCTGATGTGAGGCTCTGCCAACGAGAATGCTACAATTCCTGGCGGCGACCAGGATGGTACTAGCCCCATGAGAAATCTGCGCTTTCCAGTGCTCACCACGATTCTGCTCGCAGGGATCGTTTTCAGCCTGAGTTGCGCCCGCGATCAAGAGCTCGTATCGATCACGGTCCAGCCGAACACGGAAACCTTCGGCGTTCCTGACCCGGCTTTGCACGTGCAACTGCGGGCTCTGGGGAGCTACATACACCCTCCGGTGACCAAGGACATCAGCAATCAGGTTATTTGGAGCAGCGATTCGCCTCAGATCGTCAGCATCACCTCGGGCGGGGTGCTCGCGCCCGGAGGCACCGCCTGCGGAAACGCTGTGGTGTCGGCCACGGTCGATACCAATAAAAGCGGTACCCGCACGGCAAACGGCGCCATCGTCACTGCCTTCATGAATGCCAACGTGCTCTGTCCCGGTATGGGCGGCTCCTCGAGTTTGACCGTCAATTTTGCCGGAAGCGGAGCGGGCACGGTCACCAGCTCGCCTTCAGGTCTCGCGTGTACCAATTCTTGTTC
>JAFAPG010000799.1 GCA_019247235.1 Acidobacteriota bacterium | reverse complement strand
ACATGTTCATGCTGGACAGCCACTTGACTGGCGAGCAGAGCAAAGCAGTAGCGCTGGTTCGCGAAGCAGCCGACGAGGCTCATCTGAATGCTTTCCTTGTCGGTGGCGCAATGCGCGATATGATGGGCGGCTTTGCTATCCGCGACTTGGACTTCGCTGTCGAAGGCCCAGCGATCAAATTCGCAAAGTCAATCGCCGAAAAGATTGGGGCGGAGATCCTGGCCATAGATGATCATCGGAAGGCTGTTGAAATACGGTTTCCCGGCCATGTGAGCGCGAGCATCAGCATGGCTCGGCAGGAAAAATATACAAAGGCCGGGGGAAGAGCCTCGATTCAGCCAGCTACGATTCATGAGGACCTGCGCGGGCGTGACTTCACGGTTAACGCCATCGCGCTCTCTCTGGGCAAGGCATCCCGGGGTTTGCTTCTCGACCCCGTAAACGGCCTTGGTGATCTTAGCCGGAGGGAACTGCGCGCCGCCTCCAATTACGCCCTGTACGATGATCCGTCACGGCTCCTGCGGCTAATCCGTTTTCGTGCCCGGTTGGGCTTTACTGTTGAAGAACGAACCCTTACCCAGTATCGGAACGTCCGGGAAACGAAGCTGGAAAGCAAGATCCCAGGCTTGGTACTGGCCAGCGAATTACGCCAAATTGCGCTCGAGCCCAACGCCGGAGATGTGCTGAAAGCGCTTGAGGAGGAAAATCTGCTGTACATTGTTTCTCCTGCGCTAGCGGGACCCAAGTTAAATCTTCCAGGGTTTCAAAAGCTCGCTAAGGCGCGACAGTCGCTGCCATTTGGTCTAGAGGCGCAGATTAACTGGAATGCGCTGCTTTGGTATCTGCTGTTTGAAAAGCTTTCAGCAAAGGAGCGGGCTCAGATTATTAAGGTGCTTGGACTCGCGAAAGAAGAGGTGGATTCAGCACCAAAGCTCGAAGGCCGCGCCTCGAAGCTAGAGAGAGAACTGGCGGCCGCCCGGCTCCCGAAACCCTCGGCGGTGTATAACGTTGTCTCGAAAGGGCCTGCGGAGGCGGTCCTTTTTCTTCTGATGCGCTCCGGACAGCGCGTCGTCCTAGATCGAGTGAAGAACTACTTGCAGAAGTATCTGCCGGCGGCGCAGGAGATCACCGACGCAGAAGTAGCCAAGGCTGGCGTGGAACCAGGTACGCCCAAGTTTGCGAAGATGAAAGCGCAATTGGTTGCGTCACGTCTGGATGCACGCCCTAAGAAGGTGATTGTGGAGGAACCCCCGGCGCCCCCACCACCGCCCCACGTGGCGGGACGACGATCTGCCACTTTCGCCCGCTGAGATTCATCCCATTCCTAATCAAGGAGGTGGCTAATTAGGCCAACCCGCGATACCCTATTATTCAGATGGACAATGTACGCCCCGCGCCGGAGCAGGCGAAGATAGCCTCTAATTACCTGAGGGGAACTCTTTCGCAAGAACTCGGCAACACGGAAACGTCCTTTTCGAAGGCTGCGACGGCGGTTCTTAAGTTCCATGGTGTCTATCAGCAGGACGACCGCGATGTGCGCAAGTCAGGAACAAAAGAGGTTTTCGGTATGGTGCGCGTCGGGGTTCCAGGAGGCGTCTTAACCGCCGATCAATATCTCGCGCTCGACAGGCTCTCGGAAATAGGAAACGGTACGCTCCGGATTACTACCCGGCAGGACATTCAGTTTCACTATGTACCCAAGCTCCGGATCAGGGAACTAATCCAAGGCGTGAACGACACTTATCTCACCACACTCGCTGCTTGCGGCGACGTGGTACGAAACGTGATTTCCTGCCCGGCGCCATTCGAGGACGAACAGCGCCACGAACTCCTTCCGATAGTTCGGTTTATATCAAAAAACTTAAAGCCGAAGACTACTGCGTATTATGATGTCTGGTTGGGCGACGAACGGGTCGAAACGAAGGAGGTCGAGGCCCCAGAGGGGGAAATCGAACCTCTCTACGGTGCCGCATACTTGCCGAGGAAGTTTAAAATTGGTTTCTGCTATGCCGGCGACAATACGATCGATGTTTATGCCAACGATATCGGCATTGTTCCCCACTATGAGGCTGGACAGCTGGTCGCGTTCACAATCCTAGCTGGCGGCGGGATGGGGCAAAGCGCGGGCGTCAAGGCAAGTCATCCAAGAATGGCAGACCCGGTTTGCTCGATCGGCCCGTCGAAGGAGGAATTGCTTGAGGTTTGCTCTGCAATTGTAGGCATTCATAGAGACTTCGGAAATCGCGTAAACCGGCGATTGGCACGGCTCAAGTATGTTCTCGACGAATGGGGCGTCGAGAAATTTAAAGTAGAACTTGAAGCTCGACTCGGT
>JAFAPG010000762.1 GCA_019247235.1 Acidobacteriota bacterium | reverse complement strand
GCAGAGTCGCCTTACGAATTATCGATCACCGGCCCACCATCGTGATCGCCACCTCGGGTACAGCCGAGTCACTGGCGAGTATCTGCCACGCTCTTTATCGCAGCAAGAGCCAGCGCGAGATGACCGTCTCGCGGCCTCAGATGCAGAGGATTACGAAACGCCTGACCCGTCTATCACTCGAAGAGCGCCGCGCGGTGCCTGGCATTGGTGTGCGACGAGCCGAAATTATCATCGCCGGTGCGGTCTTATTTGACCAACTCCTTGAACGCTGCAAGCTCCTTGGCTTTCGCTTCTCTCCCTTGGGTTTGCGGGACGGCTTGCTGGCGCAAATGGCGGCGGAATACGATCGCGCCACCCGCTCCGGCCGGCAAATTCAATCCGAGCGACAGGAGTCCATTCTTGCCGCAGTGGCCCATTACCGTGTGGATCTCGAACATGCTCTCAGGGTGCGGCAATCAGCAATGAAGTTATTTGCCGACCTGCGCAGCCTTCATCGGCTGCCGTCTGAGTACAAGGAATGGCTAGGGGCGGCCGCTATGCTCTGTGAGGTGGGCGATTATGTGAATCGCAGCGGTCGCCACCGCCACACCTATTACATCATTTCCCATTCTGAGATCTTGGGCTACACTCCGCAACAACGAAGAGTTATTGCTGCCATCGCGCGCTACTTGGGGAAGTCCAGGCCATCGCCCGGGGACGCTCCCATCAAAGCACTTTCGCAGTTTGATCAGAAACACATTGCCAAAGCGTCGCTTCTCCTCAGGCTGGCTTGGGCACTCAATCTCGGACGCGGCGGTGCTCTCAAATCGGTTCGCGTGAGAGCGCATGAAGGCTCTATCGAACTGATCCTCACGCCCACGCTCCCGTTGAGCGTGGATTTAGAGCTGTGGGCAGTCGAAAGGGAGCGGGCTTATTTCCGCGAGGTCTTTGGCTGGGATTTCTCGGCGGCCGCGGCCTGAATGGCTCGCGCCAGCTTCGGGGTCAAAAACCAGTTCAGGGTGGCCGACTGCCGCGTGGTCTCCGCCCGTGCCACCGCTCCTTTCTTGAACTCAATCAAAGCCTCGCAGCCGGATTTACCGACCATGCGTGCTAGAAATTCGGTGATGCTGGGATTGTGCCCCACCACCATGAGAGCCTCATACTTGGCGTATTTCTCTACCATACGGCGGAACTCGACGAACGAGCTTTCCGGGCGCAGCGCCGGTTCCAGCTGCAACTTACCTTCATAACCAATCTCATTTCCAATTAGCGATGCGGTCTGGGTGGCTCGCTTCAGTGGGCTGGAAAGGATCAGGTCTGGTTGTATATTCATGGCCGCCAACGCCCGCCCCATAATCCCGCACTGGTCGATGCCGTCGGAATCGAGCGGTCGTTTGTCATCACGCTTGGGATTGGGAAGATGCTGTCCAGCACTGGCGTGGCGCACGAAGTAAATGATCATGACAGTCTACGTTCCTTTCGCGGGGCGCCCGGACGGCGTGAAGCCTCGGACGAAGAAGGAAGCGCCTCGATCCTCTGCTTTCCTTCCGCTAGCGCGATCAAGAACTCCTGTGCATTGAAGCCGGGCACCGGAGGCTTGCGTTTTCCAATGGTTTGCCACGCGCGCACATAGCGAGCGTCTTTTTGCAGAATGCGCGCTTTGAGGTTGTCTGCCAGATACGCGTCCAAGATCTCGTGGCGAACCCTTTGCCGCAGCATCGCGTCCTTTACCGGAAACATCACCTCCACTCGCTCATACAGATTGCGGGGCATCCAGTCAGCGCTCGATAGATAGAGCTCCTCCTGGCCACCATTGGCGAAGTAAAAAATCCGGCTATGCTCAAGAAAGCGGCCGACTACGCTGCGCACCCGAATGCGGTCGCTTACCCCGCGAATACCCGGGCGCAAAGCACACATTCCCCGCACCAGCAGGTCAATTTCCACTCCCGACTGGGAGGCGCGGTAGAGCGCAGCAATGATATTTTTGTCCAGCAAAGCGTTCATCTTGACGATGATGCGTGCTGGTCTGCCCAGCCGTGCATGGTCGGCTTCGCGAGCGATCAGATTCAGACTGTGCTCGGCTATATTGACGGGCGAGACCATCAGCGGTGCGTAACTAGAATGCTCCGAGTACGCGGTGAGAAAGCTGAACACGTCGTGAACCGCTCCGGTGATTTCTGCATCGGCTGTCAATAAGCTCAGGTCGGTGTAGACGCGCGCGGTGGTGGAATTGTAATTTCCTGTACCCAAATGGGCATAGCGGCGGGAAACGCCGTCGGGATCTTTTCGCACCAAAAGCGACAGCTTGCAATGAGTTTTCAAGCCAACCAGACCATGAAAGACCTGCACTCCGGCGTCCTCGAGCGCCCGCGCCCACCGGATGTTTGAAGCTTCATCAAAGCGCGCCTTCAGTTCGACCACCGCGGTGACCTCCTTCTTGGCCGCGGCTTCGATCAGCGCCCGCACAATCGCCGAGTTCTCGCTCGTGCGATAGAGTGTCTGCTTGATCGAAAGCACATTGGGATCTTCGGCCGCTGCCTCGATAAAGGAAACCACGGCATCGAAAGAGTCAAAAGGATGGTGCAGCAACACATCATGGCGGCGCAACTCTTCAAACAAATCCTGCGATTTGGCAGTGAGGCGTAATTCACGCGGCACAAACGGTTTAAATTTCAGGTCGGGGCGATCGGTTTGCTCGTAAACATTGAATAGACGCGGTAGATTGACCGGGCCATCCACGCGGAAGACCTGCCATGGTTCGAGGCTGAAGTTTGTGCGTAAGCGCTCGATAATTTCTGGATCCGCATCGGCTTCGATTTCTAGGCGAACCGCGTCCCCTTTGCGGCGGTTGTGCAACTCCGTACGCACCGATTCCAGCAGACTGCGAGATTCTTCCTCCGCCAGATAGAGATTACTGTTGCGGGTCACGCGAAAGGCGGCAGAGGAAACAATATCGTAGCCGTTATACATTCGCCCCGCATGAAAGGCCACCAAGTCGGCGAGGAAGATTAAGTCGGTTGTACCCTCGGAAGGAAGGCGTATCAGTCTCGGCAGGGAGCGCGGTACGGTCACTACCCCTGTATACGTCAGCGAAGAGCGACGACGACGACGTAAGAGAAAGGCTAGACAGAGCGCCTTGTTGATCACCCGAGGAAAGGGATGAGCGGGGTCCACCGTGACCGGGGTTAAAAGTAAATCCAGCTCCCTTTCGCAGTAGTCGGCAACAAAGGCCCGGGCATTCTCATCCAGCTCGTGCAGGCCAAGAACACGGATGCCCTTTTCTGAGAGCTGAGAGCGCAACTGCTTGTTCCAGCACTGATACTGCTCGGCGACGAACTTCTGGACCTCCTCGGAAATCAGGTCCCTTTCTTCTAGCAGAGTGAGGCCGTCCGGCCCTCCTTCGGTATACCCATCTTCGATCTGCTGGACTAAGCCGGCCACCCGAACTTCGAAAAACTCGTCCAGATTGCTGGCGCTGATGGACAGAAACTTCAGGCGCTCAAGCAAGGGATTGGTCTCATCTTGCGCCTCTTCAAGAACACGACGATTGAACTCGAGCCAGGAAAGCTCCCGATTAATGTAATTGCTGGGACGCTCGATTGAGGCAGGAGCCATGATGGGATTCAAGACGAATGCGGGAGGAAAAGCTGCCGCCGGCATCTCCTACGGCCTCGATTAGTATAAAGCAGAAGCCCCCCCCTCGATTCTCAGAAGGAATTTAGCTGGTTATTGTTAATAGAATATGAATTTGGAGGGGGAAGGAAACTTGAGCCTGCGGAGATCTCAATGGCTGGAATCGAGTTTGGCAAGTTCTCGAGCAAAAAGCGGATTCGAGGGAAATTGGTCATGCAAGCTGGAAAGCAGCTGGCGGGCATGTTGATTGTCATGCTCCCGCACATAGGCTATCGCCAAAAGAATGTTGGCAAAAGGAGCTAGATAGTGTCCGCGTGCCGCCACCAGAGTCAGCTCTTTCATACCCTGCTGCTTATCACCAGCGACTCCGCCCAAGCGCACCAGCCAGCGCACTGGTGCGGCCATGCTTCCGATCAGGTACTTGCTGATTCCGCTCGCTATGCGCGCATCGAAGCAAGTGGGATCGACCGCCAAGGTCTGCTCCGCCCACATGGTGGACTGTCTGGTATAACGCAGCGAGGCCAAATTTCGCTTCTCGATGAGAGCCGCATAGTCGGCTTCTAGCCCGCTGGTCAGAGTCAAAGCAAACAAGGCGTCTTTGTCCTTAGCGTCTCTAGCCATGTGCGCTCGGGCTAGGCTCTCGGCTTTTGCCAAACTTCTATCGAAGCGCTCGCGCGCCGCAGGGTCAGGGCTGAGGCGAGGGCGGTTCTCAAAGCTTTTGTCGTCCACAAAGAATTGTGATTCGAGCACTCCCAGGCGATCGAATTGCGAGAACAATATGCCCGCGGCCTCTGCCGTCGGTCCCATAGGATCGTCGGGATGATCCTTTTCCCAGTCGGCAAAAATCGCGTCTGCCCCATCGAAGTCCAAGTTGTAGAGCAACTGAAAACCGCGGTCGAGCGGGGGAAGCGCAACGGAGGAGGAGGCGGGAATCGAACACAGAAGCGCGCACCCCACAGCCAACCAGAATTTGCCTTTCCCCATAAGCTCTGAAAGTATAGATGCCGCTTATCCGAGGCTTATGGGGCGTTTTGTAAAACCCATGTAAAAGCCCATGATTTTCGAAGTGTCCCGGCCAGCCTAGGAATAACCGAAGCGCCACCGTGGCGGGGCATAACGGCGGCGAAGTCGCCCAAAATCCTGTAGCTTTCAGCTGCCATGCACCCTTTTTCGTCCAATTCGTTCCCGACGGTATTAGCCGATCCCGGGCCGAAATTCGATTTCACCACCTCTCCGGTCTAACGAAGTATCCAGTCGACGCCTCCGAGCTTTCGCAATCACGTGTAGTGATCCGCGTCTACCAAGCTCAAGATCATTTCACCCGGCAATGAGTAACTCCGGCGATACGTTTAAGCGACTGGGAATTCGTGGACCATTGTCAGGCGGCTGATAATCGTAACCATAGCCGGAGGGTTGCCTCTTAGTTGGCACCGTTGCCCAGTGTGATCTTCCCGTCACCAACTGCTTCGAAGCCGTTGATCGCGCGCAGGGCTCCACTGAGAAAGCATTGCAGCCAGAATAAGCGGATCGCAAATCGTAGCTGCCCGCGGTCGCGCCTAGCTGCGTGCAAGCGTTTTTCTCCGCTGCTGTATCCTTCGCACTGGGTTTGACCCCCATCCTGGGCTCTGCTAACGTCGAACGTTCTCTCGCCTACGTACTGGCGCGATGGCCCGGGTAGCGTGTTCACGTCAACAAGCCAGTGCAAGGGAAACAGAATCGAGCTTTCTGATGGCCATAAAGTTTCGCGGAGTGGATTTCGTTGAGTTTGACTCGCTGCTGAGCGACGACGAGCGTCTAGTGCGGGATACCGCACGCCGTTTTATCGAAGACAATTTGATTCCCATTATCGAAGAATGCAATCGTGTGGCCCGCTTTCCGCGCGAGTTGGTAAAACCCATGGCCGATTTGGGATTTTTTGGCGCGAGCTTAAGAGGATATGGCTGCGCGGAGATGTCTCATGTCGAATATGGCTTGGTCATGCAAGAGTTAGAGCGCGGCGACTCCGGCCT
>JAFAPG010000736.1 GCA_019247235.1 Acidobacteriota bacterium | reverse complement strand
GAAGACAAGGAGCGGCAACTCGAGGAGCAATTGGCTTCGGAACTGCCCGCTACCGATCTTCCTCTTTATTTGGGTGCCGCCTACTTCCGCGTCGCGGGCAACAAATTCTCCGTCCCGATATCTCTGGTAATTCCGGGATCGGAGATTCCCTTCACCCGGAGCAGCGATCGCGACAAGGCCGCGCTCGATATCATTGGCCTGCTTACCGACAAAGAAGCGCGGCCAGTCAGCAATATTCGCGACACCGTCAAGTTGGCTGTCGAAACTGCCGAAAACGTGAGAAAAAAGAACGTTCAGTACAACACGGTCCTGCCGCTTACCAGCGGCCGATATCATTTGAAGTTCGTCGTGCGGGAAAATCAGACGGGACGGATGGGCTCTTTCGAAACCGATCTCGAGATTCCAGATTTTCGCTCCCAGCCATTGAAGATGAGTTCGATTGTTCTCGCCAGTCAACTACGGCCGGTAAACAAAAGCTCCGCGTCTGATCCACTGATTCGAGACGGCCAGGAGATTATTCCCAACATAACCCACGTTTTCTCCGCCGAACAACATTTAATGCTTTATTACGAGGTTTATGATCCCGGCCAGTTCAATCTGCAGCAGTCTTCAGAATCGCCGCAAGACAAAAACCGCATTCATCTGCTGAGCAATGTGGCATTTTTTAAGGGAAAAGCAAAAGTGTACGAGAGTTCGTTAGTCGAATTGACTGCTATGAACGCCCGCGAACGTAAGGCTGGTGTCTTTCAGCTAGACCTGCCACTCAAGCCGTTGTCGCCTGGCTTCTACACTTGCCAGGTGAATGTTATCGACGACGCAGCGCAAAAGTTCCTGTTTCCTAGAGTCGCCTTGCTGGTGCGACCAGAGAACACGCTGGCAGCTCGCTGACCAGCAAGCTGGGTGTAACGACAAAGGATCCAAGACAGAAAGAAGACCGACAGAATCGGCTTACAGCCGGCCTGGGTCATCCCCTTTACCGAGCTTCAGTTCTTTCACGATAATCGGTGACCGCTTGCGCCGAGCGGTGCCCGTTGCTGACCCCGGGCACATGGCGTCGTTCCGTTTATTTCCGCTTCCTTGCGTACGCATCACCCAGCCGTAAGTACCAGACACCTAAGACAATGGCGGAGAGAGAGGGATTCGAACCCCCGGTGCCCTTTTGAGGCACGGACGCTTTCGAGGCGTCTGGTTTCAACCACTCACCCATCTCTCCGCGCGGCACTATGGTTGATTCATTTTACCAAGGAGCCCCGGATCGATCGTGATTTTGCTGGATCGGGCTTCGCTGATTTCCGCCGCTAAATCCTCCCGCTGAAACCTGAATGTCAGTCGAAAGCGAGCGGGTGTCGTGCGTAGGTACAGACGACGGGCCGGAATATCATCCGCCAGCTGGTCGAATGAAAGAAATATGACGGCTCGAGAACATCTGCCAAGACGCTTGTCGCGGGAAGGCCTGAGGTCAACTTCGAGGTGGAAATGAAAGATGGCCCAAAATGGGACTGCCGTGGCAGAATGCTTTTTCGAAATCCCTCCAGCAACTCGATCAGGCGGAGAGAACTGGCCACAGGCGCTCGCTGAGGGAGCGCCTGAGGTAACCTAATATTCGCGGGAAATAGGATTAGGCAGCCTTTTTGGCTTGCTGTGCCCTGAACCGTGCCCAACGAGCTCGCTGTGCCTCAGCAATTTTTCGCCGAGCCGCTGCAGAAAGAGCGCGACCGGCGGAGGCGGTTCTCCTGCGTGTGGTCGAGCCGGAATGGGCTCGCACCCGCGCCCACCGGGCTTTTTGGGCTTCAGCCATGCGTCTGCGGGCGGCCGCTGACACGATGCGGCCGGATGGAGCACCGCGACGACCACCCGTGCTGTTACGTCCGACTAAACCCTCAAGCACCGAAATGGCCGAATCCAACTTCTCTAGCTGGGACTGCGACTGCTTTCGCTCCTCCCGTAGTTGGTGAAGAGCAGTTTGTAGGTTAGCCATGTTCCCCCCTGGATATTGTGACAGCGGGAGTTATTGTATAGCCGCGCGAACTTCCTTGCTATCTGATCACGATTAAATTTCTGGGTGGTGGTTAGCTGTCGCGGGCGATTTCGTGCAACATCTGAACAGTGGGCGAACAGGTCAGGACTGACGCTCGGAACGTCGTTGTTTTAAAGCCGTACTGACTTAGCCTGCCGCTTATACAGCAAGGGCCCTCATGTTGAGGGCCCGGCAAAAAAAGCTTATGGCTTTTAGACGCTAAAAGAAGAGCCGCATCCACAGGTGCTCTTAACTTGCGGATTGTCGAATTTGAAGCCTGCACCTTCCAAGGTTTCCAAGTAGTCGACGGTGCAGCCGTTCAAATAGGTCAACGACGTTGCGTCGACGAAAACCTTTAACCCCTCCATGTCGAAAACTTTGTCCATTAGCCCTGAGGTATTTTCAAACGACATTGAATAGGAGAAGCCCGAGCACCCTCCACCGACAACACCCACCCGCAAACCAGCCGGGACCGGCGTCTGTTGCCCCATGATTTCTTTTACCTTGGCGATTGCCTTTGAAGTCAGGCTAAGCGGCGCTTTCTTGGTAGTCTCTTGTGGTTTGACTTCGGGCGTAGTTGTAGCCATGAATTTCTCCTTAATTACAGGACATTATAACAGACGTGGTCTAGCCCTTCTGCCTATGCCGCTTTGCCGTCCGACCAAGGATCAAGAACCACTTTAATACATTGATCCTGCTTGTCACGGAAGACACGATAGGCCTCAGGGGCATGTTCCAGGGGGAGGCGATGAGTGACAACAAAGCTAGGATCAATGGCGCCGGAGGAAATCTTCTCAAGCAGAAGGTCTAGGTAACGATGCACGTGCGTCTGACCCATCTTGAAAATGAGACCTTTGGCGAAGGCGGCGCCAAAGGGAACTTTGTCCAAGAACCCGCCATACACCCCGGGGATTGAGACCACGCCACCTTTGGCGCAAGCCTGAAGAATCTGGCGGAAAACCAGTGGACGGTCAAAAGAGAATTTCATACGTTGCTTGGAATAATCGTACAGCGCTGCTGCCCCGCTTCCATGAGCTTCCAAACCCACGGCATCGATACAAGCATTCGGACCGCGCCCGCCAGTCATCCACTTCAACTCCTCAATTAAATCATCTACATCCTCATAGTTAATGACCTCAGCTCCGCCAGCTCTGGCCATCTTTAGCCTCTCGGGAAGCCGATCGATTGCAATTACCCGCTCAGCGCCCAAAAGAAAGGCGCTGCGGATTGCAAACTGGCCGACTGGGCCGCAACCCCATACAGCGATTACATCTCCCGACTTGATCTCGCAGTTCTCCGCCGCCATGTATCCAGTCGGAAAGATATCGGAGAGAAATAGGACTTGTTCATCGGTCAGTCCCTCGGGCACTTTGATCGGCCCTATGTCGGCAAAGGGCACGCGAGCAAACTGCGCCTGCCCTCCCGCATACCCGCCCATCAGATGCGAGTACCCAAACAGACCAGAGCCGGAAAAACCGTACATCTTTTCCATCATCCAGGCATTCGGATTTGTGTTGTCGCAAGCTGACCAAAGTTGATTTTTGCAGAAATAGCACTGCCCGCAGGCGATGGTAAAAGGCACAACTACTCGATCGCCCGGTTTGAGCCTCTTGACCTCGGAGCCAATCTCGACGACCTGTCCCATGAATTCATGACCCAGAATATCGCCCGGTTCCATGGTAGGAATATATCCGTCATAAAGATGCAGATCCGATCCGCAGATAGCGGTATGGGTCACGCGCACGATGGCGTCACGTGGATTCAAAATACTGGGATCGTTGACCTGTTCGACCTCGACTCGATTTTTTCCCTGCCAACAAACGGCTTTCACAGTTCCTCCTTGGGCGGGCAAATTTAATCGCCGGCAACACGTTCCGGCGCGGAAGTCGGATCAGTCGGATGTTCACGATAGAGCACACGCAGAATTGCCCCTTTTGT
>JAFAPG010000237.1 GCA_019247235.1 Acidobacteriota bacterium | reverse complement strand
GGGCAGGAAATTTCAGTTTCCTATCAAGCAGTAAAGAGCAAGGTTTATCGTTTGATTGACAGCCTTGTCGAGGACTCCAAAAACCAGGTTGATGTGCAAGAATCCATGCGACGATGGTGGAAGCTGGTTCACCCGGCTGACCGGCCGATCGCGCGCAAGTACTTATTGGCGGTTCTTGAGAGATCGAACGCGACCATCGAAGCTATCTGTGAAGGACTACCCGAGCTAAAAGACTTCGATATTCATGCCGGTTCAACACCGAATCTTCCTCGTCTCCATGCCATCGATGCTGGGGAGGCGATCGGCCAGCGTCTAAAGGCTGTCTAATAATCCGGATTACTACGCGTCAAATCAAACCCGGCCAATGAGCCGGGTTTTCCTTTAAAGTGAAATATTTGTTCCAATGCCCTTCGCTGCGTGCGAATTGCACCGGCTGAAAACCCCCTTCAAATGATGATCAGACCCTGACGCACTGCGATGGTGACGGCTTCGGTTCTTGAACTTGCGCCGAGCTTGTCCATAATCGAGCTCACGTGAAACTTCACCGTATTCCGCGAAACGCCTAGTTGGGCAGCGATCTGCGGATTCGAATAACCTTCGGCGACGAGGTTTAGCACGTCCAGTTCCCTTTCCGTCATGGGCTCGACAAAGCTGAACTCAGAGCTCTCGGGACCGGAGGTGGCACTCTGGTTTTCGATGCGCAATCCGACGGCAAGCGCAGCTGCGGCCGCGCGGATTTGAGCGGGGGTAGCCTTGGTTAAGAGCACCGCCGACCTGCCCCGGTGGTCCCGCCCACGATCGATAGGCGCGCCCACCCATAAAATCGGAGTATCGCGTTCCCGAGCGAATAGCTGAGGATATTTGGAGCGGATGACGATGACATCAGCCAAGGCTGCTCGTTCGACTGGTAATTGGATTCGTGATCCTGCCAGCTCGAAGCCAGGCGCAACAAAGATCTCCTCCAGCTTACGCCCCTCCTCGGTGCTGTCGGCTACGATCAGTACGCGAATTGGCTCCTGCATTCATCCCCTCGCCCGGGGTCGCTCTCCGATGACAACGTCAGCCGTGAACCGTTGTCCACCGCGCAGTCCCATGATCCCAGCCTTTTGCCCGGGTGCCAGGCGGGAGAGAATCGAACTGGTCTGCTCCTCGCCAAAGTGATGG
The DNA here is from genome assembly GCA_019247235.1 of Acidobacteriota bacterium. Lineage (GTDB taxonomy): Bacteria > Acidobacteriota > Terriglobia > Terriglobales > Acidobacteriaceae > Gp1-AA145. Next base: position 2,084 of record JAFAPG010000237.1, on the reverse strand, counting down.
TCCGCGATGGACAGGAGGACATCACCAATCATTACCCCGGCCTCATCAGCCGGGCTGGAGGTTGCGACATGCACAACCAGGGCAGCGGCCTTCTCGCTGATATTCAGCTTTTGCTTAAGGGACTGCGGTATCTCGAGCGGCTGTAAACCGAGCCCGAGATAAGGACCAGGAACATAACCCTTTTCTCGTAGCACGGAGCTAACCCTTTGAATAGTTGCGTACGGGAGCACAAGCGGTGAGCCTCGACGCAACGCCGCGGAATTCATGCCGATGATTCTCTGGTCCGCGCCGACGAGCGCTCCCCCCGAGAACCCACGATATAAGGTTAAGTCAGGTCGGATAAATGCCTCGATCTTTTTTCCGCGGTATGTATGCCACTCGCCCATAAGCCCGGAGAGTATGCCAGAGCTGGCGACCAGGTTTCCCCGCCTGGTTCGTGCGATGGCGATCACCAAATCCCCCACCGCGAGCTGCGGGTTTTCAGCAAATCTCGCGGGAGCTCCTATCTTCCCATTGGCACTCAGAAGCGCAAGGTCGCAGCCGTAGTCGGTGCCGAGCATGGTAAGGTTCACCGGCTCGTCGGGTGTTTGGAAGGCGCGAATCTTGGTTTCCTCAGCGATGGCGTGGGCGGAGGTTAGGATGGTGTTTTCATCGACCACAATTCCCGTAGCCGTTCCCGCTCCTGCTTGAATGGTGACTATGCTTTCTCCTACCTTCTGAACAGTTTCTGAGATTTCTTTCGACAACTGGCTCCATGTACCCATTGTTTCCTCCACCATCAGAATGGCAAATCTGCTAGGCGAGCACATCAGCCAGATGGGTAGTCTCGTGCTGCACAAGGCCTGGCAACGTAACGAGCCGCTTGCGGCCGAAGCCCCGGGCAGGGGCGACCGCAGCCGACACCGGGGTGTTCAATGCCATCTACCCCGGACACTTCTAAACCCGAAATAGTGGGGACGAGAGAACATCCGCTCGAATGAGTTTTTTCGCACGAAGAGTCTTCGACTACGACTGGCTGGGCCAAGGTGGCCGCTTCAAGATTCGATGCCGAAAGTGATGCGCAAATGATCGAGCATCAGGACACAGGGCGCGGCAGGTGTTGAGGAGGGAACGCCAGAAATGCGAACTGCTCCCAACGTGGTTTAGATTACGCTGGAAGCAGTTCTCGCAAGACTCTCATAAATCAGCTTCTATGGCCATCGGCTGAAAGGTGTTCAATGACTGAACGCGCCCCCAACCTAAATGTCGTAGTACAGAGCGAACTCATAGGGGTGGGGCCGGAGGCGTACGGCGTCGACCTCTTTCGAACGTTTGTAGTCGATATATGTGCTCAGTAACTCCTCGGTAAATACGTCGCCCTTCAGCAGAAAGGCGTGGTCTTTTTCAAGGGCATCGAGCGCGTCTTCAAGTGAACCTGGCATAGATGGTACCTTGGCTAGCTCCTCTGGACCCAAATCGTAGATATCCTTGTCCAGGGGTTGGCCGGGATCGATCTTATTCTCGATACCATCCAAGCCAGCCATCATCATGGCGGCAAATGCCAAGTACGGATTGCAGCTCGGATCAGGAGGACGAAATTCGACGCGTTTGGCTTTTGGAGAAGCCGAGTACATGGGAATGCGGCAAGCAGCGGATCGGTTCCGGCGTGAATACGCCAAGTTCACCGGCGCTTCAAAGCCCGGCACCAGCCGTTTGTAGGAGTTTGTAGTGGGGGCGATGATCGCCGCCAGAGCCGGACCGTGCTTAATGAGTCCGCCGATATACCACAAGGCCAGTTGTGAAAGGCCGGCGTAGCCATCGCCGGCAAATAGCGGCTTGCCGCCCTTCCACAGCGACTGATGGGTGTGCATACCGCTGCCATTGTCTTGGAAGATCGGCTTGGGCATGAAGGTCACGGTTTTTCCGTACTGGCTGGCAACATTCTTCACTACATACTTGTAGAGCAGCATGTGGTCGGCGGAGTTGACTAAAGAATCGAACTTTAGGTCGATTTCAGTTTGCCCCCCGGTCGCCACCTCATGATGATGACATTCGACCTCCAGGCCGCAATTTTGCATGGTCATTACCATTTCCGTGCGCAGGTC
>JAFAPG010000384.1 GCA_019247235.1 Acidobacteriota bacterium | reverse complement strand
GCACGCGGTAGCCAGAAATGAAATGCGTATCGACTTGGGAGTGGGTGAGAGGGTTGCCGTACTAACCTGATCCATGTCTCGGTCCGTCCAACCTATCTGCGGCCATTACCCCAAAGCAGCTGCCGCGCCAACATGTCGACATTTGTAAGTACCTGATAGTCCATGGCTTGGACAATGCCTAGCCGACGTTTACCGGGTGGAGGCTGCAAAGCACTGCACAATAAAGGTAACCGGTAGCGTTACCCTGGTAAGCGCGGATGCAGGATGGCGGGTCTTGATTTGCATTCTGGCCTCAGAAAACGTTTATTCTCTCCATCAAAAATTGCAATTGGACAGTTCCTAACCTCGTAGCTAGCGTGAAAGCATGCCATCTTCTATTCCGATTGATGATTCTCATGTTGATGTTCTCCACCACACGGTCAGCCGCATCGCCAGCGCGGACGGCTTTCATCAAGCGCTCGATCGGGTCTTAGATTTTGCCGTCGAGTTGGTTAAATGCGACTCCTGCTTTGTTTACGTACTTGCAGGTGAAGACCTCGTCCTGCGCGCTTCCAAAAACCCGCACCAGGAACTGCTCGATCGTTTGAAACTGCGCGTCGGACAAGGGATCACCGGCTGGGTGGCGGAACACCGCGAACCGGTTGTAGTTTTTCGCGAAGCCTTCAAAGATCCACGCTTCCAATGCTTTAATGAGCTGCCCGAGGATCGCTACGAGGCCTTCCTTTCGGTCCCGCTGTTGTGTCGCGGACGCCTCGTGGGCGTCATGAATTTGCAACACCGTGAACCCCATGTCTACAGCCCGCGCGACATTCGATTGCTCTCGACGGTTGGCTTTCTGGCCGGTGCCGAGATTGAGCTGGCTAGGTTGGAAACAGAAAACTCGGATCTGTCCCAACAATTAGAGACTCGCAAGCTGGTCGAACGGGCGAAAGGCATTCTGCAGCGGGATCTGGGATTGACCGAGGAACAGGCCTATCTGAGCATTCAGCGGCAGAGCCGGCAGAAACGGAAGACGATGAAAGAGATAGCCGAGGCCATCGTTCTGAGTGAGGAAGTAAAAAACAGCACACGTGCGGATTAACGACCGCCCGCTCCCGTGAGCGAGGGCTGCGCGGGCAACCAGCTAATACCAGGGTGCGGCGTCATCGAGGCCGCACCCTGTTCGTCGTTAGGGCGTTCCTGACGCCGAGGCTATGGTCGAGCTTGACGATTTCCTCAAGCTCGTCTGCTTTCCCACCTTGGGGATTGCGAAGTTCAAGCTAATGCCCACTGCGCCCAAGTAGAGGGCTAGGACGTAAACACCGTTCTCTGAGGAAGTCAGGGCCAACTGAGAGCCTTTTCCATCCCTGCGTCCGAAGCAGATGCTGAAAGATCATGCCGCTACATCGAGAATCATCCGAGCGAACGGCCACGATTCCGTTTCCCGTTTGAAAGGTGAATTCATAGTCACCGGGCTCGAGGAACATCATCCCCAGTGAGCTTTCATGGGCAATTTAAATCTGCCCCGCAAAGTTTCTGCGTTTCCGACTCCTCGCAACAATCCGACCGCGCAGAGCAAGAACAACACTCTTCTCCTTGAGCGCTGGAAAGACACGACGGCCAAAGCCGGAGCATCTTTAGTTTTTGGGATTGCCTACAAGGTCCGGATGGAACTAACTGCCCAACTCTGGGCGGCGGTGCGAACTTCTGGGTCCGTCTTCCCTACCTTGCTTTCTACTGGGAGACACACTCAGTTTTCCAGATGGTCGCCAGTTTCGTCCAATAGAAAAATTCTATGTTCACGATGGAAGGTGCGCCACCAAGTGGTAACTCCTACCTATCGATCTCCCAGCGGGAAAACTAAATTATTGCCGCTCGGCATCGAAGCGGGATCACCGCCTGAGAGGGCCTCCCGGGTTCGCGACCGAGCGCTTTATTGAGGGAGGGCACAAAGAGCTCGGTGCCGACACGGGGTCAGGAGGCGACACCGGCTCCGGGACCCGGTTGCGGTTGGTGGTGCGCTGCTGCTGTCGCGGCCGCGGCTTCGTTCAGAATGCGATGATGAATGGTGAACAGGGCCAGCTCAAGACGATCCGACACGCCGATCTTGTCATAGACGTTGCGCAAATAGTTCTTGATCACCTGTTCTGTGGTTCCAAGTTGTGAGGCGATTTCTTTGTTCTTGTAGCCCTGAACAATCAAAGCCACGATGCGCAATTCCTTTGCCGTGAGACGGTCGCGTACCCGCAACCCGACCATGTCATTTTCAGTAAGCTCGCTCGGTACTGCGATGTCTTGGATCCAGGTCTCGCCACGCGCTACTTTGCGGACACAATCTACCAAGGCTGAACTGGTTACATTGCGGTAAACCACCCCATGCGCCCCCGCGCCCATGTATCGCTGAGCACTTTCACCGGTATCGGCTAACACCACCACTCGAGTTCGCACTTTGTTTGCCGCTTGCAACACGGCGTTAAAGTCGGCATGAAATCCACCGGCTACGACCAGAACCGCGGCGCGAAATTTATCGAGCGCCATGAACATCTGTTCCGAGGTTTGCGCCTGGGCCACGATGCGCATCTCGTCTTCCACCGCGAGAACTTTGGCTATTCCTGCCCGGAATATCGCCTGGTTATCGGCCAGAATCAGTTTTAGCATTGCTTTGCACCTCGCGAACTAGCGCTGCCGAACAAAATCGTAGGAATCAATGACACAAGCCACCCCGTGCGACTCGCCGCTGCCGGCATCTTTACGGACAACTCGGCCTTTACATTGCACCACCACATGCTCGTTCCCGCCGCCGGTCAGCTCGGCTGGAAGGGCAATCTCAAACTCCACGTTCGAACCAATTTCAAGCGCGGGATTGCCGCGGATGTAAACTCCTGCGGCACTCATGTTGCCGGTGACACTGCCCTGATCCAAACCCTGAATTTTGATGGGTAATTCCAATGGAAATCTTTTCCCCGTCCTTGCTTCGGACACAAGCCCTCCTTAATTCTGGCTTTCTTCGGTGTCAGACGCCAGTTGCCTCATGGGGCACCGAGCGAACCCGGTTCGCCCTAAGGTTACGTAACCACCATCAGCTGGGAACTGTTTGTATCTTAGGGCGTTATATCATGGAATCTGCTGAGCATAAAGAAAAAGGTGACGTTTTAGGCAATGTTGGTTCAAGTTCGATTTCCGCCACCACGGAACTTCAACGAACCGAAAACCCAGCCCACGACCCGGGTAGAACCCGCTACCCTCTGGTATGCTCGTAGTCGGTATGGCGGGATTAAATGGCCTTCGGGTGCTTTCCTTTGAGAGCCGTCGGGCTAAGGAAATCGCTCAGCTGATCGCCCATAATGGCGGCGTACCGATTGTCGCCCCGGCAACCCGCGAGGTGACAACCAGCCCCAACCCCGATGAACTTGAGCTCATTCGTGGAATTCTCAATCAGCACATTCATGCCATTATCTTCATGACCGGCGTGGGAGCGCGGGCACTGGTTGATATAGCGGAGAGGATCGGCCCGCGCCAGCAGTTTCTCTCGGCCTTGGCCCACACTCGGGTGGTGGTTCGCGGACCAAAACCGGCCGCTGCCATGCGGGAGTTGGGTGTGCCGATCACCCTCAATGTGCCTGAACCGAACACCTGGCGCGAAATCATTGCTGCGCTTGACCGCAATCCCAATGCCGTGCCTCTGGCCGGTTGCCGGATTGCCGTTCAGGAACATGGCACTCCTAGCCTCGAACTCTATGAGGAACTTCGCCATCGCGGGGCTCAGGTTTTCCCCGTGCACGTCTATCACTGGGAGCTGCCCGAGGACACCGGGCCCTTGAAGCACGCGATTGGCGCACTGGTCCGCGATGAAGTTGACATTGTGATGTTTACCTCGCGGGTGCAGTTCATACACGCGGAAAAGGTAGCCGAAGAAATGGGGGTAGGCGAGCAGTTCAAACGAGCGTTGAACCGCGCCGCGGTCGCCTCCATTGGACCGGTGGCTTCGGAAACCCTTCGCCAGGACGGTATTCGGGTGGACTTTGAACCGTCCCATCCCAAAATGGGGTATTTGGTGAAGGAAGTCGCAGAAAACCTTGCCGAACTGCTCAAGGCCCGACCCAATCAGCAAACCAGGGGGTCTTAGCTCGGCACGGCATCGTCTCTCACGGCAAGGCTTATCTCTAACGAAACCGGGGAACCGGTTCTTCAGCGTCTTGCCTTTGAGCAAGCAACGCGAGCCTTCGTCCCACCGTCGACCCACAGAAAAGCTCAGAAAAAATCACCTGGTAGGCGAGCACAAAAATTAAACAGCAGACAATCAATAGCCCAGCGGTCAGAGGCCACGCGGGAATTCCCCCCATGGTGATCAGCGCGGCAGTCGAAAACAACAAAACCGCGCAAAGAATGATCACGAAGTCAATCAGCAGAGAGAAATTTTTGACCGAAAGACGCCACCGACCCCAAGTAAGGAAAGGGACCGTCGGCGGCTCCGCAGGACGGTCGACAATAATTGGGGCCCGCGCTCCGCTCGACAAGATCAAGGAGCTGGGAAAAGAGAAAATGGAGTCGCGTCCGGCGACCGCGGCGGTTGAAAGCATCTGGATAAACATCCAGTCTCGTAGGGCACGGCGCGTCTTGCTGGAGAGATCGCAAAACTGAATTCCACCCTGACCGTTTGAGTCGGCCCAGCAGACCCGCCCCTGTCCCTCTACACGAATGCGTGGCGACAGCAGGTCAAATTGTAGATTGAGAATCTCATCAAGCCGCAGCGGGGCAACGGCCTGAACTGCGATACCTGATTCGCCAAGATCGCGCACAATTCCGCCGTTGGACTCATTTAACTTCACGTAGGCCAACGAGCGCAGTGTGTACCGCGGGCACTTTCGCCTGCGTCCAGTCCCTGTCGAGGGGGAGTCTAGAACCAGCTCGGAAATCGCCATGAGCGAATTCTAGCCAGGGGTTAGAACCTACCCGAGTGCCCTTCCTGGTTCAGCCGAACGCAGACCGTATCTCGGCTTGCGACTTCAGGCGGGTCGCTGCTCGGCTGCGCCTTCGGGTTTCCCCGTGTCCCAGCCGATCAGACGGTCGAGATCGTAGCTGTAAGGCCCGTAAGCACGAAACAACTTCTCATCGAAAAGCCGCTTGATACCACAACCCAGACATACTTGGTAAGAATGCTGATGGTAGCGGACGGGCCAGCTCATTTTGCGGTGCCAGCAACCACGAAATACCAGTACAGCGGCGCCGGCTACTCCGGTTGCAACGATACCGAGGGGAACTTTCCAGCGAGACTTCTTCTCATCTGACATCGAATTGGGGCCCCAGGAAACATCCAGGTACTCATTTTAGCAGCGCTTTTAGCGAGGTTTGTAAAAATAAGGGTACCAAGACGTGACCACCGGTACCTAAAGAGAAACATTGCGATTGCCTGCAATCCCTTGTAACGTACACCTTAGGAATAGCGTCGCCACCGATGTACTCTGCCAAAGGCAGGCGACAGGTCCAGATCGAGGTGTTTTGGGGCGGTCTCGCACCTGAATGAGTGCCAATCTGAACAATGCCAGAGCGGGATGGGCGAGTTCCTCGGCCACCGCCACAGCACCTTTCTCCGAATCAGGGCGAGAGGCAGACCGAAATGCCTTGCAGGCTCTCCTGGCGTTTGCTTGCATCCATGAACAGGCGGCGCGACGCAGGTTTGGAAGATCCGACCCAGCTCCGTCCAGCCCAGAAGAGGAGTTTGCCCTCCATGATGTCCTCGAGCTAGTGGCCACGCGGGCGTTGGCCGTCACCGGAGCCGACGGCGTTGCCATCGCGCTGGCCGAGCAGAATGCCATCGTCTGCCGCGCTTCGGCCGGGAACATTGCCCCTCCGACGGGCGTTAAGCTTGATCCCACCTCCGGTTTTTCCGGGGCATGCCTGCGGGGGGGGCACACGGTCCGCTGCGACGACGCAGAAAACGACCCCCGGGTGAACGCTCAGGCCTCCCGGGCGCTCGGAGCGCGCTCGATGGTAGCGGTTCCCCTTACGGCCAAACAACGCGTCATCGGGTTGATCGAAGCTTTTTCGAGTGAAACCTTCGGTTTCAACGACAGTGACGTACGTAGCTTGAATCTACTCGGGGAACTGATTCTGGCCGCTATCCGTCCCGAAGAGGAGGAGCGGCTGGCAACGCTCGCGGTTCAGATTGGTTCGTTGGCAAATCAAACTTCGCCGCGACCTAGCCCAACGGCGCCAGCCCCAGCTCGCCCTGCGCCCCGAATTATCGTCGACGAGAAATTTGCCCCTTCGGCAACGCCCGGTGCCGAAGCGGTTCAACCCCCAGCCGACCCCCCGCCCGAGCAAGTTCTTCCTGCCGCGGAGGCCAACCTCGACTCCACCACCCCTACTCTGGGCCTTTCGCAGACCAGCTTGTCAATTTCAGGGATCGTGCTGCTCGCAGGTCTGATAATGGTAGCCATTGGGCTGGCCTTGGCCGTGTGGAGCAGAATCCGCCACGCGGAGCAGGCGATCAGCGCCAATTCCCGGATAATCGTCCACCCCAGCATCAGCAACAAGGATTCTCGAGATATCC
>JAFAPG010000340.1 GCA_019247235.1 Acidobacteriota bacterium | reverse complement strand
CTGGCGACCGCCGCTATCGCTTCCTGCAAGGCGACGTCTGCGATCGTGATCTGGTTGCCGAGCTCTTGATTCGTTACCGACCCCGGGCCATCGTGCATCTGGCGGCCGAAAGTCATGTCGATCGCTCCATTCGCGGCCCCGATGATTTCATTCGCACCAATGTCAATGGCACCTTCTCTTTGCTCGAAGAGGCAAGGGCGTATTGGTCAGGACTCGACCAGGAAGAGCAACGGGATTTTCGCTTTATTCACGTCTCGACCGATGAGGTGTATGGGTCGCTTGCGCCTGAGGACCCGGCATTTACCGAAATAACGCGCTTTGCGCCGAACAGTCCTTATTCGGCCTCGAAAGCCGCTTCTGACCACCTGGTGCGGGCTTATTTTCATACTTACCGACTGCCGGCTCTCACCACCAATTGTTCGAACAACTATGGGCGATTTCAATTCCCCGAGAAGTTGATTCCCTTAACCATCCTGCACGCTATCACCGGCCGGCCGCTTCCCGTCTATGGCGACGGCAACAATATCCGTGATTGGCTGTTTGTGAGCGATCATTGTGCCGCTATCCGTTTGGTGTTGGCACAGGGCAGAATCGGTGAAACCTACAACATTGGGGGAAAAAATCAGCTCACCAATCTCCAGGTGGTAAATACCATCTGCTCGTTGCTCGACGAGCTCCGTCCAAACGATCCCGTTGTTCCCCACCAGCAGCTGATTAAGTTCGTTACTGATCGTCCGGGACACGACCGGCGCTATGCCATGGACTGCTCCAAGATCGAAGCTGAGCTAGCATGGCAGCCGCAGGAAAGCTTCGACAGCGGCATTCGAAAAACCATATCTTGGTACCTGGAAAATGAATCCTGGACCGAGGCCGTGATCACTGGCAGCTATCGGCAATGGATGGCTACCCAATATTCCATGTAGCCTTCTTGCCAGAGCGCCCCGTGGGCAAACGCGACCAGACAACTACTCATGTCCAATCGACCGGTTGAACCAGCCTCACACTACAAAGGAATCATCTTAGCGGGCGGCTCGGGAACGCGCCTCTATCCGGTCACCCAGGCTGTCGGCAAGAGCCTTTTGCCCATTTATGACAAGCCCATGGTGTATTACCCGCTTTCGACGCTTATGCTGGCAGGAATTCGGGAAATCCTCCTGATATCGACTCCTGCCGATTTGCCCAAATTTCAGCAGCTTCTGGGCGATGGCTCAACTTTCGGTCTAAGATTCGCTTACGCCCCTCAGCCGCGTCCAGCGGGCATTGCCCAGGCTTTCCTTATCGCCGAGGAGTTTCTGGCCGGCGGCCCCAGTGCGCTGGTGCTAGGCGACAATATTTTTTATGGCCATGATCTAGCGAAGACTGTGCGCGACGCGACCAGAAGGCAGCATGGAGCACTGATCTTTGCCTATCCAGTGCAAGACCCAGAGCGTTACGGAGTGGTCGAGTTTGATTCCCAGGGCAGAGCTTTGAGCCTCGAGGAAAAGCCCCAGCTTCCAAAATCGCGCTACGCGGTGACAGGATTGTATTTTTATGATTCGCAAGTGGTTGAGATTTCTCATGGCCTTCGCCCCTCCGGACGCGGTGAGCTGGAGATCACGGACATCAACCGTGAGTACTTGCAGCGCGGAATGTTGGAAGTGGCGGTGATGGGTAGAGGCATGGCCTGGCTCGATACCGGAACTCATGAGGCCATGCTCGAAGCCGCTCTGTTCATTCAGACGATTGAAACTCGGCAAGGCCTGATGGTGGCTTGTCCGGAAGAGATCGCCTATCGCCTGGGATACATCACGTCAGGAGAAGTCGAACGAGCGGCAGCTTCCATGAAGAACAACCGTTACGGTGCCTATCTCTTACAGATGTTAAAGGAAAAGGTTTTCTGACCGAACGGGGGCCATGTGAAGATCGTCGACCATCCTCTCCCCGGCGCCTACGTACTCGAGCCCAAAGTTTTCACCGATGATCGTGGTTTTTTCCTGGAGAGCTACAACCATCAGGTTTTTCGAGAGCTTGGGATTGAGGAAAGCTTTGTTCAAGATAATCATTCCCGGTCCCAGCGTGGTGTATTGCGCGGGCTGCACTATCAAATCGCTCGCCCGCAGGGAAAACTGGTGCGCGTAATCAGCGGGGAAGTACGTGATGTATTTGTAGATTTGCGTCGCAGCTCGCCTACCTTTGGGCATTGGCATGGGGTGAATCTGTCCCAGCAAAATCACCTTCTCGTTTGGATACCCGTAGGTTTTGCCCACGGCTTTTCGGTCCTCTCCGAGAGCGCTGATGTGGTTTATAAGACAACCGAGCTTTATGCGCCCGAGTTCGAGCGAACCTTACTGTGGAATGATCCTGAATTGAATATCGATTGGCAGCTCCAATCGCCGCCGCTGCTGTCGGATAAAGATAGGCAAGGGCTGCGCTTGTCCGCGGCCCCGGCTTTTCCTTAAAGTTGGTTCCGAGTATTTATCGGCCGGCTCGACTGGCCGCCGCTTTGGTATTTTTAGCGTTTTCCTTCAGCCATTCGCAAAGCTGCTTACGCCCGAAAGTAGCCATGTCGACGAAACGCATACCGGCGTTCCCCTGATTGTCCTGCCATACCAATTCTGCCGTGCAGTGGATTCGTTCCGGATTTCCCGGTAGCACAAAATCTAGACCCACGCTGCCGGTTGCCCGCAGATCTCCGTTTTCCAAATTGATGGCTGCTCCCGAGTCGCTGAGGTCTACAATCACGATGTCTTTGCTGGTGCCTCGCCGCGGAGTCATTTTGGCCGGCAACATGGTTTGCACTCGCTCGCCGCCACGCCTACGATCGCGTGCCATCAGGTTACGCACAGCCCGCAGTCCGTGGCGTACGCGTTCAAGCGAAAGCGGTTTGTAAAGAATCACTTGTGTGCCGGTCCTAAAGATGGCGTTCATCTTGACATCGGGCTGAGCCAGGGCGATGCGGACCGACTTGCTGCAGGAAGGGAATTCGATGGCCTTTTCGAGCACCAGGTGGGCATCGTCGACTTGATCGTCGACGACAATGGCATCGAAACGACTATTACTGATTTTTGCAATCGCCTCGCTGCTCTCCGCAAAATGCTGCGCCTCAACATCGAGATCCTTAAAAATGCGGGTAATCAGACGGACTGTGCCTTCATCTCGACTTAGCAGCAGACTGCGGAGCATACCGAGCTCAATCGTAGGATCATCAGCAACTTGCAGCAAGTTACCAAAGTGACCGCAGTCACGCCAACTTCATCTACTAGCGCTCATTCAACGATTGACCTCGACGCTCACCCAGCCCTTGCTTGA
>JAFAPG010000381.1 GCA_019247235.1 Acidobacteriota bacterium | reverse complement strand
CGGTTGCGTTAACCCCGATGCATCGAAACTCTGTGTCAACCTGCCGAGCATCAGCTGGCGATTTGTCACCGCAATCGCGAAGGGCGAGCCGCATCACTGGACTTCGATGGGTGGTGACGCGCAGCGAGGTGCTCTCTCCGTCATGTTCGACGGACCGCGTGTTAATTCCACTTATGACCCGATGCGCAAGCAGGGGGCCATTCTCTTAGGGAACGGGGGCGACAACAGCAACGGGTCCCAGGGCACCTTCTACGAAGGGGCCATGACACAGGCCGGTAGCTTTCCCGCTGACGCTACCGATCAGTTGGTACAGGCCAATGTGGTTTCGGCTAAGTACGAGGTGGCGCCTCTGCGCCTGGCGCCGGAGTTGGCATCCGCGACTCCTCCAGGACTGCAGACGTTCTCACCTGGGTCGTCCGAGGACACTACTCTGACATTCACCAATACCACAGGCTCGCCCGCCACCGGCGTCAAGCTAAGCATTTCCGTGCCCAACAAGGATTGGAGCTCCTTGGTTAAGGGAACGAGCGAGACATCAAAAACCTTCGCTGATGCGGTCGCGCCGGGTGCGAGCGTGAGCGCGACCTTCAAGATCACCGCAGGACCGGCAGCCTTCAACGGCGACCTGCTCGGAAATCTTGAGTGGACAAACGCCAACAATGGCGCGAAGCAATTCGAGACAACCCGCGAAAAAATAAGAAACGTGATTCCCATCAAGATCAACGAATTCCGCATTAGCTCGGGACCAAGCAACTTAACGGACTCCTTCATCGAGCTCTACAACGCCAGCTCCCAAGTAGCGGACATTTCCAACTGGACCCTGACCGCGCACTCGTCCCAAGAGGCCATCTTCTCCACCGTAAAAATCCCCGATGGAACGAAACTGCGGCCCCGTGGCTTTTACCTGCTGGGTCTGTCGAATTCCGGCTTGGTGGTCTCCGCAAGCGCTGGCGCCACCACCATCCATGTTCGGAACACGAGCGGCATGGTGGTAGGTCATACGATCAGCATCGACACTGGCTTCAACCTGGAAACGCGCATCATTGCCAGCATTGGAACGGCGGCCAGCAACAACACGACATTGTGGCAACCTCTTCCCGACGGTCCGGTGATCACGATCCCGATCGGCTCGACCAACGTGCCGCTCACCAGCGTCTCTGGTTTCGTGCTCGGCGAAAAAATCGCCCTGGGCTATGGCGCCAGCTACCCGGCGGTTGGAAGAGCCGGGGAACAATACGAGGTTGCCACAGTTACAGCCGTCGGCAAGGCGGGTACGCAAGCCTACCTGGCCGCAGATGCACACGCTGGCTCGACCACCCTCAAAGTGACCTCCGTCTCCGACATATCGCTTGGTGACAAGATCAGGTTGGACATCGACAGCCTGGGTCATGGGGTTGAGACCGTTACTGTCGCACGCGTCGGGACGGCAACCAGCCGCACCAGCCTCTTGGCCAATACAAGCGGCGGGGCTACGAATGTCAAAGTTCGCAACGTAAACGGCTTTGGCGTGGGCGACAATTTGATCATTGGACCCACGTCCAACCAGGCCAGGGTTACCATCACCGCCGTTGGCACGGCCGGCCCCACGGGCACTGGCATCGACTTTTCTCCAGCTCTCGACCGGGCGCATAGCAACGGGGAGGAAGTGGTAGCGCCCGGCACGGGCCTCGAGCTGGCCGCCCCCCTGCAGTTCAATCATGCGGCTAATCTGCCCTTTAACGATCGAGGAACGGGAATCAGTTTCCAGCCGCCGACCGCCTTCGCCCATTCAAGCAATGAGCCCGTCCAGGCGCTCGGAACCGGCATCACCCTCGACCGCCCACTCAGCAAGGGCCACGCAATCGATGCCGTTGTGCGTGACGACTTGGTCACAACCGCAGGTTACCAAGGGACTCCGGCACCGAACCAGTGGTTCGGCGGCCCCGAGCTCACTACCAAGGCGAGTGCCTTTGGCAGATTTACCGTCTCCCTCAAAGAGGGCACCATGGTCCTTCGCGATGCGGCTGGGTTGGTCGCCGACAGCCTCAACTACGGCGGCCTAGTCGACCCATGGGCCGCTGAGGGTTACCAGGGACTCTCCGGATCAGGCCAGAGTGGCTGCCGCGTGCCCGCGCCTGGGTCGGCCATTGGCCTTGGCCCCGCTATTTCGGCCACCACCCCGGTGACCAATGCCAGTGCCGGGCGCTTTCCCGACGGGGCTGACAACGACAGCAATTGTAACGACTTCCTCACGCAGGCCACTGCCACTTTATCGGCCGCCGCCGCCGCTGGCACTACTAACATCAAAGTCTCTAGCGTGGTGGGTTTTGACCCGGGAGAGAAGATCTTGGTGGATACCGGCGCGAACCTTGAGAGCGCTACGATCGCAACCGTTGGCACCGCCGGCGCCACTACAGTGGAAACAGCCACTGACGTGGGCGCGACCGCTATTCCTGTCGTCAGCGCGATTGGCTTTCGCGAAGGCCAAGCCATTACCATTGACAGCGGCCCGAACTCTGAGCTGGCGGTGGTTGCGTCCATCCGGAGATTCGGTACTCTGACAATCAGCATCGCCGCGCCGCTCACTCATGCACATGCCCTTGGCGCACAGGTCTCAGGCACAGGCATCAACCTCACCGCTGACTTAACCCGGGCACATGCCATGGGCGCACAGGTCACAGATAACGTTCCCACGCCCGGTGCCCCTAATACCTATTACCGGAAACCTCATTAGGGCTTGAGTTAAAGCTGCATTGGACGGCAGCGTCAAAAACGCTGGGGACGCAGCAGTCAGCCGCATGAGTCGTTCTAAATCTTAAGAACTCTTATCCATGTAGAGTACGAGCGCGAGGGAGGTCAGATTTGAGTGTGAGCCGGTGGCCACCTGTTTTCAATTATAAGTTACATACCACCTGGTGACCCGAGGCCAATCGTGCTGCGGAATATTCCTGGAGAGCACTTCCCTGCTCGCCCTCACTCTCCCTTCGAGCCGGCTTGCGAGATCCTTCGGCCAGCCGGCACGACTTTTATTCGCGCAACTATTTGTTCACATTCCGAGCGGTTCTTTACCACATGTGTATTGCACCTTTTGACCTTTCCAGCCACACAGCGGCGCGAGATTTGATTCGATGGTACCGCGAATGCCGGAGCTGTCAGTTCGAATCGGTCTTCACGGCCGTCCTGCTCACAGCTATTAGTATTATTCTAATGTGCCCGTATGAGAAGCCTTCTCACCCACTCATTCAGCGCGCCGCGCACGGTTGATGAACCGTACCGAAGCAACATTCTGGTTGTCACGCGTTTGACAATGCAGATGTCTGGGCTACTCTCCTGCGCTCACGGCGACAAACTGACAGTCGGATCTACTCTCATCGCGCCAGCTGGGCATACGATCGTGATCGATGGTGTGCTGACCGCCGGATAGCCCTAGCCGTCGCGACCAGATTAGAGCGGTTGGGGTGTTATTTTCAGCATAACTCCAGAAACATCTACTTGCATGTGAAGGTTTAGGCATTCAAAACAATACGCTTCCCAGAATTGCTTCTCGATCTCACCTGACCAGAACTGCAGAATGGACACAGGGAAAAGTTTGCTTCAGTAAAGTGAATCCTGCACACGCATAAGCTTCGCTTTCATTTGACGGACACACGGAAACACTGGACATTCATGGTCTGCACAAGCTGAAATAAAATATCCCGCCACTGCGGGCTCGTCGTATTGAAGTAAGACAGAGCTCAGGTGCAGCTCGGACCAGAATGGGATTCAGCTCACCCTGACGTTCCGGCGCGAAACAAGTTTTAGATTGACACCGTCTTCTCAAATGAACTACAACGTAGCTTGCGATGGTCCCGAAACCATCAGCGCCGCCCGCCGTCTGATCCGAAGGAGTCAACAGAATAGACGTTGCGCGCGATTAGCACCCCTGCAGGGCGCTAACCGACACACCTAAAGGGAAATGATACTGAGACAAGCGCTTCAAGAGTGCGACTCAGCGCTTCACATTAAAGGGGGTTCGTGTGTTTTCACGCCATCAACGATTACCGGGTTGCCCTCCAACTTACCTCATAGTGTGGCTTTCACTTTTCATCTTCTTCTTGAGCTGTCTGAATGTAGGGGCACAGAATCCAGCAACCACGGTAAGCGTAGATGTCAGTGCAAACCGGCATAGTATCAATTCCAATATTTACGGCATGAACTACGCCGATGCAACTGACATGAAAAACTTGAACCTTCCAGTGAACCGCTGGGGCGGAAATTCAACTACTCGGTACAACTGGCAAATTGACGCCCACTCGGCTGCAGCCGATTGGTATTTTGAGACCTACTCTGATGGTAGCGGTACCGCAAGTGGCTCTGCCGACTTGTTTGTGAACACGACCCGTTCAGCTAATAACGGTGCCGAACCTCTCATCACCATACCTATGATGGACTGGCTTGCGAACCTTGGTCCCAATCGCAGCACCTTAGCCGGTTTCTCCATTGCTAAATACGGCGCACAAACTGCCGCCGATCCCTACAACAGCGACGCTGGGAATGGCGTTTGCGCCACGGCCGGGACCTACTGTTCTGCGGCGGGAGCCAACGTCAGCGGCAACAACCCCGCCGATACTGGAGTCGCCAACAGTCCTTCCATTCAGCAGAACTGGGTGACCCATTTCCTCAACACTTTTGGCTCGGCTTCAACCAGCACCGGAGTGAAGTACTACATACTAGATAATGAGCCATCGCTGTGGAACTCCACGCATCGCGACGTCCATCCCGCGCCGAGCAACTATGCTGAGATGTACAACAAGATATTGTCGTATGCCAGTGCTGTGCGAGCGGCTGACCCGAATGCAAAGATTGCCGGCTTTGAAGAGTGGACCTGGTGGGCAATGTTCGCCAGCGGATACGACCAGAAGAATGGCATGGGAAGCGGATCTGATTACGCGACCCATGGGAATGTCTACTATTATCCGTGGCTACTACAGCAACTCTCCGCATACAAACAGGCGCATGGGGTCGATCTGTTAAACATCCTCACCGTGCACTGCTATAACGATGGTCCCGGTAACGGGGATGATGCAGCCAGTCAACAGGCCCGGAACCGACAGACCCGCATGCTCTGGGACCCAAACTTCGTTGATCCTTATTGGGAAGGAACCGTTGGAATCAACGGTGGGATAACGGCTTGGGTTCCGACCCTGAAGAATTTTGTTAGCCAATATTACCCAGGCTTGGAAATCGGGTGTACGGAATACAATTGGGGCGATCAGCAGAATCTGAACGGCGCCACTACGCAAGCAGATGTTCTAGGCATATACGGTCGCGAAGGTCTCGATCTAGCTACTCTTTGGGGGGTTCCTAAAAATACCTCAGTGACCCCAGTTATCTACTACCCAACCTACTTCGCGCACCAAATCTACCGAAATTACGATGGCAAGAACTCGAGTTTCGGTGACGTAAGCGTTTCGGCAACCGTAGCGAACCCCGATAATTTATCTGCCTTTGCCGCTCAGCGTACGTCTGACGGTGCTCTGACCGTAATCGTGATCAACAAGCAACAAGGTAACACTCCGGTCGCAATCAACTTGGCTAATTACACCAGCGGTAATACGGCGAGTGCATGGCAAATATCATCCGCTACCCAAACGGCGATCGCTAATATCGGAAATGTGACGGTGAGCAATAATAGTATTTCGACGACTGTGCCCTCGCAGAGCATCACGCTGTTTGTCATTCCGCAGGCGAGTTCGACCGCCCCGGCTTTCGTCACGGCTGGCTCCGCTAATCCCTCAAGCATCGGTCAAGGCGGCACGACAACAGTGAATTTCACCGTGACCGATACTGGGGGAAGCTTGCCCAATGGAAATGTACAACTAGGAATTTATGACGGGAGCGGTAATACCGTAACAAGTAATAACTGGACTGGACAGACTTTCACTTCCAATCAACCAGTACCGTATAGTTATACCTGGCATTTGGCGAGCAACCAAGCTTCAGGCACATACACGATCAAAGTAGGCGTCTTTGACAGCAATTGGAATCTCTTATATTGGAACAACAACTTAGGGAATATAACGGTCACTTCACCCGCGTCGACTTTTACGGCAACCGGTTCTGCTAACCCGTCGAGCGTGTCTCGAGGCTCATCGACCACCATTACCCTAAAACTGACCGACACAGGAAGTGCTCTTGCCAATGCCAATATCCAGCTGCAAATTTATAATGCTAGCGGCGGTGTCGTAGTAACCAAGAATTGGACTGCGCAAACCTTTGCTTGGAACCAACAAAGGCAATACAGCTATAAATGGAACGTGGCGGGTAGCCAGGCGACAGGAACTTATACCGTTAAAGCGGGTGTGTTTGACAGTGGCTGGAATCTCAAGTACTGGAATAACCAGGTGGCAAGCATAATCATTAAGTGAACTCGATTGGTGCTGCGGCGGAGTCTTCAGAGTTGGCATCTACGCAGTCAGCCCTTTCCCGCCCCCACGACGATCACGGCTGCACCGATGCGCTCCGCAACTGTTCTGTTGCAACTGCGGACTTTTTGAATCGCGGTTACCTCTATTTCTCTGACAATCGTCAGAGACTATGACCGAAGCTATCCCAAGCAGGCAACAGCTGTTCTTGATGGCCACACCGGGCATCAGGCGCCTCCCTGTCAACCGACGATGCTCCCGTCAACTTGATGTATGACACTTGCCGCATATCGGACGATGCAGTTGCGAGAGGCATGAGTATCAAACAAAGGTGTGGTGGCGCTCAAGGGCCGGTCTCGACGATCGAGTCCTGCATTCCAGGGGATGATCCTCCGCAATGTCAGCTTAGCCGACACTCGGCCGTTCACTGTGGGGAACACGTCACGTATCCAGTCGATGACTTCCGGCGGTATTCGAAACGGAAGCTTGCTCACGCGCGCAATATATCGGAAGATCGGTAATGGGAAACGGAGCAGGGCAGGAAAATCTCATTCTGGATTGCTTCTGGGAAACTGACGCCAGGCCCACTTTTCGTTCTTTTTCCGACTTCGATAAGTGCGTTGGCCATTTGGCGCTTCCTGAGGTGCCGATGCTGGTGGTATGAGCAGCCACAGCCAAGCTATTCAGTTCGCAGGACTTCAGCCGGGTCTATGAAAGCGGCCCGCCGCGCAGGCAGAAACACGGCGGCGAGCGATACGACAGCCAGCATCGCGCCGACGCCACTCAGTGTCACGGGATCCCACTCTTTTACACCGAAAAGCAGGCTGCGCAGCAATCGCGACGCGATGACTGAACCAATGAGTCCCAAAGCCAGGCCGGTTCCAATCAGCCGCCCCGCCTGGCCCAGCACAAGAGTATAGATCGCGGCGCGCTGAGCACCCAGCGCGACGCGTACACCAATTTCGCGGCGACGCTGGCGTACCGAGTATGCGATCACCCCGTAGAGTCCGACCACACTCAAAATGAGAGCCGCCGCCGCAAACCCTCCAATCAGCCATGCTGAGAATCGATGCAAAAGGGCGGCCTGGGTCTCATCGATCGTGTTATCGATTGTTGTCTCGTTGGACACGGCTATACCGTTATTTATCCGATGCAACGTGGCAGTGACCGAGGACAGGAGTGCAACCGGGTCCTGTCCCGTCCGGACCACAATATGGAATCCGCCGTCGAGGATTTGCCGGAGAGGAAAATACTCAGCAGGTCCCGGAGGCACATCCAGGGCACCCTCGTGAACGTCTTCGATTTCACCGACTACCTCCCATACCGACGGGCGTCCGCCTTCAGTATTCGCGAATCTTTGACCAATCGGATTCTCGTTGCGAAAGTATTTACGGGCAAGAGAGGCATTGATGATCGCCACACCGGGCATCGAAGCGTCATCTGCCTCGGTGAAGAGTCTTCCGCGCATCAGCCGGGCGCCCATGGTGGGCAAGTATCCGGGACTGATGTGGCGTTCGTCAACTTCGTTTTGGCCGGTGAGTTTGGGTTTCCCAATCACCTGGATCGAGTCGGTGTTGCAATCGCATTCAACAGGCAGAAGGCTGGTGAATCCTACAGACTGAACGCCCGGCAGTTGCCCAATACGGCCGGCGATCTCCTCATAGAGCTCGGCAGTTTGGCCGTCGCTACTGGCTGTGCCGGGAAGGACAACCTCCGCGGTGGCCAGATGTGAGGGGTCGAAGCCTAAAGGGACATGCAACAGGCGATAAAGGCTCCTGGCCAACAATCCCGCGCCGGAGAGCAGAATCACAGCGACAAGTAATTCGACGATGACAAGATTCGACCCCATGCCCTGCCAGAACCGGGACACGGCGCCGCGGTCTCCTTCGGCGAGTGCATCCCTTCCCCGCTGCACGGACAGACGGAAGATGGGAGTGGCCGCAATCACGATTGCGGCGAGCGCGCAGATTCCGAAGGAAAAGGCGTACGCATGCGGATTCAGGTGCACGCCTTCGAGAAAGGGCATGTTCGCCGCCATGTCTTTCGGAACCAGTCCGCTGAGTAGGCGGATCAGTCCAACCGCCGCCACTAGGCCGCCAACACATCCGAGCAGGGCAAGCAGACCACCTTCGGTGACAAATTGCTGCACCAGTCGAGCAGGCGTGGCTCCTAAAGCCGCCCTGACAGCAATTTCACGCCGTCGGCTCTCAGAGCGGGCAAGCATGAGGCTAGCCACGTTCACACAGGCAATGACCAGGAGAAGAACCGCTCCGCCGAGAAGAGTTAACAAGGCAGGCCGTATGTCGCCCACAATCACTTCAGAGAGAGGGACAACAGATGCACCCAGATGGAATTCCCCGGTCCCATACTCCCGCTTCAAGAGATCGGCAATGGAATTCATTTCGACGAGTGCTGCGTCGCTGTTAACTCCCTCGCGGAGTCGGCCGATTCCCCAGAAGTTAAAGAAGTCCCGTGAATGCTCATGGAAACTTAGGGTATTGATCGGCACCCAGAATTCCGCATTGCCGGCTGGCCCAAACAAAAATGTGCGAGGAAGAACGCCGATGATTGTGAAGGCTTTCCCGCCGAGGTCGATTGTCCTCCCGACGGCGTCGCGCTGACCTCCGAAACGATTGAGCCAGGTTCGATAGCTCAGCAGCAGGACATTCGGCCCGCCCAATCGGTCTTCCCCAGGATAGAAATCCCGGCCAATTTCGGGACGAATACCGAGCGTTCGGAAGAAGCCCCCGCTCACGCGCTCTGCTGTAACAGATTGAGTGCCGGACGGCGATTGAAGGAGAAAACCTGTGCCAGTGTATACATCCAGTGAACTGAAAGACTTATTCGTGCTCTGCCAATCAAGAAAGTCCGGGTATGAAAGGGGCCAGCGAGGAGATCCGAAACTGCTTTCGTTCACAGACATGAGGCGATTGGGATTGACGTATGGGAGCGGCTGCAGCAAAGCAGTATCGACGAACGCGAAGATCGCGACAGCCGAACCGACGCCGAGCATGAGCACGAAAATCGCCGCAATGGCGAACCCCGCGTTTCCGGCAAG
>JAFAPG010000231.1 GCA_019247235.1 Acidobacteriota bacterium | reverse complement strand
AACCTGCGCCGGGTCGATAGCAGGCGATGACTCATGGACATCGACCGTCTCCCGGACTTCTTGCTGATGGGTAAGTGCGACCTCAAGCGTGCCCGACGTTTGCACCGGCGAGAGAATGAAGACGTAGAAACTCTCCTTCTCGACGCGAAGTGCCCAACTCGCGCCTACCAATTCGGGAAAGGTGCACCTTCCCGCCCGGTCGCTTTGGCAGCGCTTTGTGCCCCCCGGCCCCTCAATGGTCACACGCGCAGCCGGGACGGCGACTCCATTTTCATCGGCCACAAGCACGACGAGCATACGGCTGTCGTGTGCCGGGGGAGAGCTCTGCGCCCCTGCACAGAGCCATGCCCCGGGGAGCGCGAAGGCGAACAGCCATAGCGAGCTAAAAGTCAAGGTTTTCAAGTGGAGAACCGAGAACTCTGAGTCGGATTAGATGCAGCGTTGGCCAGCAGCTGCGACGGAAACCAACAAACATCTCTCTCGCGCAGCAACTTTTTCACCGCGCTCGGTGAGATGTACAAGCGACGCAAAACACTGCGCCCATCTGGTAGAGTTACTGTGCTGGTGCAGGGCGAGGGAGACGGCTGGGACACGGCCGTCAACATTAAAATTAATGATCGAAACTTGAAACAGCGACCTTCAACCCGAGCCGAGGGATCGAAGCAGGCCAGCCGGAAATCGGACACATCTCCCAAGCGCCGCTTTCCTCGTTTTCCTCTGGATATTCGCGTCTCGGCCAAGGTTTTCCGCGCCGCCGAGCCAATTTCTCTCTGGGGACGTTCGATCGAGTTCGGACAAGATGGCATTGGAGTGACATTGACCGGAGAGCTCGAGGTCGGAGAGGTGGCGACCCTTGAGCTCACCTTGCCAGCAAGCGTAACCCCTCTGAAGCTACGGGCACTGGTCCGCTACCGCGACGGCTTGCGGCACGGGTTTGAATTTCTAGCGCGCGACGACATTCAGCGAGACGCAATCCGCCGGACCTGCGAACTCCTCTCCGCCGGTCAATAGAATATCGAAGATCGACCTGCTAGGCGTAGGCTGAACCCCTATTGAACATCGGAGCAAGCCCTGGCACGCAGTCAGATGTAACTTTTCACCCCCTTGGTGAATCACAAACATCTACAATATTCTGAGCGCCGTATATTCCAAGAGAGGTACCTCGCCATGCTCATCAAAAAACCGGATGACATCCGGTCCTCAGAGATCACTGCCCAGAGTGTCTATCTCGATCGGCGCCGGTTCATCGCGCAGCTTGGCTTGGCGGGAGCGGCCGCTGGCATTGGGCTTCAGCAAGTGGTAACACCCCCCGAGGCTTGCGCCGAGCAACAGATTCCAAATCTGACCAAGAGCCCTCTTTCAACCAGCGAGAAAGTCACTCCCATGACGGACGTGACTCATTACAACAATTACTACGAATTTTCTACCGACAAGGAAGGGCCTGCTGAGCTGGCAAAAAATTTTCGCACCCAGCCATGGAGTGTCACTATCGATGGCGCCGTGGCCAAAAAGCAAAAATGGGATATCGATAGCATCCTTAAATTTGCCCCCTCCGAGGAACGTATCTATCGCCACCGCTGCGTGGAGGGCTGGTCAATTGTGGTCCCCTGGGTGGGTTTTTCCCTGAGCGAACTGATTAAGCGCGCCGAACCGCTCGGCAAAGCGAAATATCTCGAGTTCACGACAATTCTCGATCCCAGGCAAATGCCAGGCCAGGATCGAAATGTGCTCCAGTGGCCTTACGTCGAGGGCTTAAGAATGGATGAAGCCATGCACCCCCTGGCCCTTTTGTGCTTTGGCATGTATGGCCAGACATTGCCCAATCAAGATGGAGCGCCCCTCCGTATTGTGGTGCCTTGGAAGTACGGCTTCAAGAGCGCCAAGGCAATTGTTCGCATCAAGTTTACCGAGAAGCAGCCTATTAACACCTGGAACCTGTCCGCACCGAATGAGTATGGGTTCTATTCGAATGTCAATCCTAACGTCGATCATCCCCGCTGGAGCCAAAAAACAGAACGAAGACTAGGAGAGTTCTTCAAACGAAAAACCCTGATGTTCAACGGCTACGACCAGGTTGCCAATCTCTACGCCGGCATGGACCTGAAGAAGAATTTCTGAGTGCGCCCCTAGGAGAGCGCAAAACCGAGGGGCTGTCGAATGAAGTTCTTGGTTCTATGGCATTTCGAGATCAGCCGTCTAACTCCGGAGGTCATTCGCGCCATTACGCGGCAACCTGAATACGGCAAGCGGCTCGAAAACGGGGGAAAGCTTGAATGCCGTTATCACGTGGTGGGGAGTCATGGAGGTGCTTGGATTTACAGGGTCGATTCCAACGAAGAGCTTGACCGCTTACTAGCGATGTCCCCAGTTTATAACTATGCTTCCTATCAGGTCTTGGCGCTGGCGGAAATGAGAGAGCCGGGGACAGTCGCGGGGTCAAGCTCATGATCAACCCGCTAGCGCGCGGCTTCTTGGCCGCCTGGACCTAAAGGGCGGAAATGCTAGGAGCAAAATCTTTTATCAATGCTGCGTGTCTCGAAAGTCGTCACCTTTCTTCTTTGCCTGGGTCCTTTGGGACTCTTGGCGTGGCGCGCTTACCACGGCAACCTCGGCGCCAATCCAATTGAGAAGATTACCCATGCCACGGGCGATTGGACCTTGCGCTTTCTTCTCCTCACACTTTCGATCACTCCGCTGCGAAGGATCTTGGCGATTCCTGCGCTGATTAAGTTCCGACGAATGCTTGGACTTTATGCCTTTTTTTATGGCTTTCTGCACTTCATGACGTATGTTTGGCTCGACAAATTCTTTGACATTTCTGAAATGCTGGCGGATATTGCCAAACGCAAGTTCATCACCATAGGCTTGACCGCTTTTGTCCTCCTAATCCCATTAGCAATTACCTCCACGAGCGGGTGGATTCGCCGCTTGGGTGGTAAACGCTGGCAGAGGCTGCATCGGCTCATCTACTTGAGCGCCATTGCCGGCGTAATTCACTATCTATGGCTGGTCAAAGCAGACATTCGTAAGCCGTTGGAATATGGAATCATCCTGACGTTCTTGCTTCTGTACCGCGTTTTCCTATGGCTTGGCCCATCGAATGGCAAACGATGGGGAATTACACTGCCGGGAAGGACGCAGGCGAGCGTAGAGTAGGTCTTGGCTGCGCGTATCAGCATCTATCCATGGCTGGCAACAATCCGAGAGACCTCAGAAAAGCAACTTCATCCACACACCAGGGTTAAGGACGTAAGTACAATTCAAGTATGTTGACGACAGAAGCGAGCTCTTGGGTGTTCACAGGGCGCGGTTCCATGGTTACGGTGAGTGGCCTCCTGGTATCCGTGCTAGCGCTGGCCACGCTGGTGGGTTGCGGCACGGGCGGCAGCTTGGTGCTGAATCCGCCCACGGGAAGTTTCTCGAAGGCCAGTGTCAAAGGATCGTACGTCTACCAAATCCACGGTGTATCGGTGGTAAATGGGGTCGTCTACCGCGAGGTCGGCGTGTTCACCGCCGACGGTGCGGGCGCGATTACCGGCGGTTCGGATGATTCAAGCGCCAATCCTGCAGGTGCGGCCGTGTCGGGCACCTACACAGTGAGCCCAGATGGGACCGGCTTCATCAACATGAGCACCTCGCTTGGGCAAGTCAATCTGGCACTCACTATTGTGAGCTCCGGGAAATTGGACTTAATTGAATCTGACAATACCCTGAACGCCGCCGGAGCTGCAGAATTACAAGATTCCACTGCCATCAGCGCGCGACCTAACGGCACATTTGTATTCCGCTTACATCAAGAAGCCAGCGCTCAGAGCCAGAACACGCCTTCCTCTCAACTAGGAGCCCTCACTCTGACGAGCGGTTCAGGCACCGGCACCATGGATCAAAACTTAGGGGGTACGCTCAGCACCGATTCGCTGGCTGCAACCTTCAACTCGCCCGGGTCGCTCGGTCGCGGAACCGGGAATTTTTTTGACAGCACAGCGAGCTTCACGACGAGCTTCGTCTATTACACCGTCAGTAACAGCAAAATAGTATTCCTTGTGACCAATCCAAGTTCAGTTGGTTCAGGAAGCGCCGAGGTGCAAACCGGAACCCTGAGTTCAGGTCTTGCCGGCAACTATGCATTTGGTAGTCGCGGGGATGACGCATTTTCTTTAGATGGACTGGCAACCGTTGGGCAATTCACCGCGAATTCCGGTTCGATCTCTGGTGTGGAAGACGTCATGCAGGACGGTACTTTTTCCCCGAATGTCACGCTTTCTGAATGCTACAGCTCGCAGACCAGCGGGCGGGTCGTCGTGACCAACTGTTCCTCGACAACACCCACGCAGGTGTTCTGGATGGTGAATCCCTCGAGAGCGTTCTTCTTTGACATCAACGGCACCGCCGTTCAAGACGGTACGGCCGATCTCCAGACGGCGAGCTCGTTCACCGTAGCGACTGTTAAAGGTCAGTTTGCCATGGTTATGGATGGAATTGACCTCACGCCCGAGCTGCTGTCGCGGGTGGGAGTGCTCCAATTCGACGGAACCCAAAAGGCCGTGGTTACTGAACTGATTAATTCATCGGCTTCATTGAGCGGTGGAC
>JAFAPG010000360.1 GCA_019247235.1 Acidobacteriota bacterium | reverse complement strand
CATCCGCTCTACATCAACGGAATCCGTGTAGCCGTATGGCAGTAGCCAATGCGTCTGCACTGGGTACGGCGACATCGGGTTCGACCCCCACTCCTTCCCAATCGGTTTTGGTGATGGGGTTCACAGCACGTGCAAAAGGCACTCCGATGATGAAATGATCATCTATGCGCCACCCCATGACCGGGTGGGCACCGCCGCCGGTTCTCTCGCCAACGATGGTTGCCCTCTTCAAATTCTTCAGATTGTAAGTAAACTCCTCGGCCCCGGAAAACGTCCTTCTGGAGGTGAGCACGAAGGCAGGTTTGTCAGCCAGTGTGGGTCCGGGAACGTAGGGCACGGTCCAATACTGCGAGGTGAAATCATCTCGACGACTGTATAGATCATTCAAATGAGTGGGCTGGTCAAACAGGTAGCTGGACAGGAAGGCTACCATCTTTGGATCTCCGCCACCGTTTTCGCGTAGGTCAAAGATGATTGCATCTACATGGGCAAGAAAATTCATCGCGGCGACGAAAGTCGGCCCGCAGATTCCTGGGTCTGGGAATGCGTTGAACTTCACGTAACCGAGATTTCCGATAGAACTTCTACCTTTTTAAATTCACAGTTGGCACGTTCCAATGACTTGCGAAACTCCGCAACTTGCTCCGCGGTAGGCATTTGGCCGTCGGGTGGAAGTTTGGACGGACTGTATCGTACCAGGAGGTGCCTGTCATGGCTGAAGGTTTGCAAGTCGATTGTCAGCCGATCGGCAAAGGCGCTCGGATCGGTCAGAGTGTTGTAATCTCCATGCTTGTCTTTTGCTTGAATGCCTTCCGACATCCTTTGCGCTAGTTGCTGATCAACGTAATAGTCGTTCAGGTTCCTTATCACGCCACTGATGACCTGCGATCGCTCGGCCGTGTCAATGCTCTGATTCTGTGGCGCGCTGGTTTGCGCGGGTGCCAGTTTAAGAATGAGGAGGAAACAAGGGCATATTGCGATATAGCAGAAGAGGCGATCGGGAAGACATGATGTTCGCGGAGTTTGAGATCTTATCCGCAGATTGCCTCCTGGCAGATGCTTAGTCAGAAGAAATTGCCGCATAGTCAACGCGATGAAAGGCCGTGCGATTGTAACCGGAATCCGTGTTTGCTTCGGCTAAGATTTGTTCTTAGTCATGACCCGTACGTAGTAGGGTTTCTTCAGTTCGTCCTGATGGTAGCCCGTTACAGTCAACGTGCTCCCGTCACTCGAGACTTCGCGTGTTTCAGTCATGTGTTGTCCGCGATCTCCCTCCACATACGTAACCAGCTTGTTGCCGTCCCAATGCGTTGTTGCAGTGAATTTGTTAGAGCCCACTGTGTTGGTAGTGGGCTTGCCGTCCGTAGCGAGATGAAGTTGCATGGGAGGGTTGGAATGGCCCGGCCCTTGTTCGGTGAAGGTAATGTCAACCACATCGTCATGTTGGGTGATGACCTCAGTGGCAGATTCAGCGGGATAGTGACTATGTGCCTTGTCGAGGTACCAGGTACCCTGAAGGTTCGAATGATCCTGGCCGACAGCAGTGAGCGACAGGGCAAGAGTAATCACGGCAACAGCAAACGCCATTTTCATTTTTTCTCTCCATGCGGAATAGACACCAAACGGGGTGAGACGCTCGCTTAGCTTCCTGAAATCCTGTCAACGTTATGAGTAGGAATTCTCCATTCGCAAAAAAAGGCTCCTCTAAGGTTTATGAACAGCCCAGTGTGAAGATTATTGTCGAATGGAGCAATGCTTATTGTTCCGATGGTTGTTCGATATGGTCTACGACCAGGACCTGTACGCGAGTTGTTACCGGTTGAAGTGTGAGCCCAAGCTGCTCCTGGATGGCAGTGGAAAGCGGAGGAGCAGATTCGTCCGACGCAGAAGAATCGGGAGCAATCAGTTCCTTCTGTTGCATGCGTGTACGTTCGTCGGCATCGGGCGTCCAGTGCAAGGAATAGGCGTAGTTGCCGGTGAGGCCGGTCTTGTCCACAACTGGGCGGCCAAGGCGCATTGACAATTGCGCTGAGAGTAAGTCGAGCGGAGTTCCTTGTGACGAAAGTTCGCCCGTTCCCATGTGCATCATGCCATGTTTGTCGTCCGATTGTTTTTGCATTTTGCTGCCACCCTCGGCAACTGTGAGTAGATATGCCGGGAGTTCTCGCGTCTCCTGATGCACTTTCAATTTGAACTGATCGGCCAGCAATCCCTGGAGCAAAGGTTGGGCCAGTATGCCGCGCTGATCTTCATTGAGTTTCTGCAATTGATCAGCTACGGCTTTGTCCACGCTCGCGTCGATGTCGAACTTTAGAGACCCCAGCCAGTCTGGCGTGCCTACTACCTCGGTATCCTGAACGCGATAGGCTAGCTGAATCAGTGCTTGCGGAGATATGCCTCTCGCCATAAGGCTCGCGTCCTTGAGTGAGACCATGATCTTGGCTCTATTCACGCCGTTGTTATCCTCGGGATGGGGCTTAATGGAAACGATCGTATACTTCGGCGCAAATCCAAGCGCGGACTCAGCGCGTCCGGGAGCGGGATTGAACAGACCATAGACGATAGGTAGGGCGAGTGCGAGACAGGCGGCTGTCCAAAGCAGAAGTTTTCGACTGAGGTTGAGTTTGCGCACTACGCGGTCGGTCATAACGTGAACCATCCTTTTCTTTAAATCAGCGCCCGTAACGCCTGACACGCAGGTCAAAGGAGAACTCAAACAAAATTCGCAGACTTTCAAGATGCTTTCGGCATAGGTGTGGCGGCGGTTACCCATTGCAATGACGGATTCGTCGCAGGCGCGTTCGCGCTCTTCGATCAGCCGCGCTCCCAGCCACCAGACCAGGGGATGAAACCAGAAAATGCTTTGAACCAGCATATGCAGGGCGGCAGCGAGATTGTCTTGCCGTTGCACGTGAAAAAGCTCATGAGCGAGGACACCCACGAGATGAGAATCGTCGAGATGCTCAGAAATCGAACTTGGCCACAGCAAGACGGGGTGCAAGATGCCAAAGATCCCTGGCTCCACGGAGGCCGACGACTGCAGGAGCTTGATTTCGGGTGTGATTCCGGTGGCATGTTGCAGAGTCCGTAACGACGAGAGCTCGCGCCCTTCCCTCAAAATGATGCCATTGCGGCGTGCGGCAGACATTCGCAACCAGCGGACGATCCAAAGGGAAAGGACGGCGACGAACCCAGACAGCCAGAGAGACAGCAGGGCTTCTTTCCACGGAAATAAAGGCGTGATGTGCACGGCAGCAGTTACGGGCGCCGAAACGCCCGGCTGAGTGAAGGGCTGCGTAAACTCCACGACTAAGTAGATCCCAGAATTGGCTACCGCTGTGGTGTGCTTCGGCCCAAGCCAGCTGCCGATCGCAGTGAGCAGAGAAAAAGGCAGCAAGAATTTAAGCGAGGCGGCGAGCCAGACGGTATAGCGAATTCGCGCTGAGTGAGTGCGCAATGTCAATGTGACCATTGCCGCAGCGACCACGACCAGCGTGGATTGCCAAAGATGATTCGCGAGGAACGGCAACCCGGAGTTCCACAAACTGAAGATGAGTTTCAGGATTGGGGTCATTTGCCCTCCTGCTCAAGCTTGCGAAGCGTTTGTTCCGCTTCCTTGACGTCGGCGGCAGTCAGCTTACCTGATTCGATGAGATGAGCCATCACGGGTTGGATACGTCCGCCAAAAAGGGCCAGAAAGTCGTCAATCAATTTGCGCTGGGCGGTTTCGCGGGAGATCGTCGGCTGGAAGATATGAAAGTTACCAACTTTCTTGGCACGGCGGACCGCGCCCTTGGCCTCAAGACGATAAACCGTGGTCTGGATCGTTGTGTAAGCCGGGCGGCGCTTTGCGGGGAAGCTTTCCTGAATCTCGCGGATCGATGCACTGCCCTCATTCCACAGCACATTCATGAGTTGAAGCTCAAGCTTGCTCAGACGGCCGACAGCCATCGCATCTCCTAGTACTGTATGTATTAGTACTACAACAATAGTAGAGCGTCAAGCAAGGTATTTGGGATTGTCTGAAAATCGGCGGCATCTTAGTTTACTGCTACTTGGCCATCGCCGGCTCCCACCTTGTTTCCCAAACCCATGCCCAGCCTTGGCCACTTTCTTCTGGCGTTTGTTCGCGCTAAGCAAGCCGCGAAGTCCACAGCAAGGAAAATCAAAATTGCCGATCCCCGACACTGAACTAGCTCTCGCCTGTGAGCACCTTCGCTATACCACCACATTGATCAGGGATGAATAGGTGAGGAGGGTGTTTGCTGTGTGAACCTAGAAAAGGTAGTGATCCAGCTGCGAAAGTCGACCATCGTGAAGCATTACATCGTCGGGACGTCAGTATGGTCGAATTTCGAAAAGCTTGGCCCCTAGTTTCTGCTCTACTCGGATGGAGCCGGTTCAAAAGCCCTGGCCCATGTCGGCAGTGGTCCTTGTCCCCACTTCGAGGACTGTGACCGCAATCACAAAGGCCAGTGACGCTCCTCCTATTTCACAACCGCCGATTCTGTAATCCTGCGGCCCGAGGTGTCATGATGGAAAACGCTTCTGCGACGGCATTGGAACTCCTTAAGGGTGAACTCGAATTCGCCCGAAGTGGTGGTTTCAAATATTGCCCACGCTCCCCGTGGTGCGCGCCTCACAATTTCAATCAGTACTCAGCATGCCAGAGTTTTCCAGATATTATGAGGTTTCGCGCATGCGAACAGTGCTGGCTAATGCAGTTCATCGCACCAGCCTACCGGAGGGAAGAGATACCTTGCCGGTTTGTGCAGCTCACGACTACCGGAGTGACTGTCGATTCACTTTGCCGTTATAGCACTCCAATGGAAACAGAACAAACTCTGCTCTGTTGGCTTCATCAACGTATTCACGACCTGGAAACGGGTGAGAGGTGATTCAACCGGAGAACGGCTTTGAGATGTATGAAGCGGACGCAAGATCTGCTGAGACACAGCCCGCAATCGCAGCAATGAAATACGCGCAGAAAACTACTGAGACAAATCGGCGTGATCCCAGATCGAGCACAGAGTGCGGCATAAGGATGGCGCGATTATGGTTGACCGGATCTCAGCGTTGTACATTGGGCACGGGATCCGTGAAGCTTACCCCAACGGCTCGTAGAGGTGACCATCCACCCGGTCAGCCACTTTGGGGAGTTCTTTTTTAGCGTACTGCAGGAAGTGCTCCGCGCCGCGGTGGGCTTCAAGCGCGGCATCGTCTTTATATTGCTCGTAAATGAGGAAACGGCGGGGCTCAGTGCGGTGACGGTGCACTTGATACATCAGACAGCCCGGCTCTTTACGGGATTCTTGGGTGAGTTTAGCCAACAATCCCGCGACTTCGCTCTCCCTTCCAATCTTCGCAACCCAGGTCACCGCCAAAACGATCATTGTGTGCTCCGTGCTTCAGTCCCTACCCTGCGCTCGCTTTTTTCCGTCGCCTAGGGTTTCGAGCTCCCGCGCGAAACCGTCGACGATGATAGTTTCGTCGCGGCCTGGTCCGGTTGAAACCATGGCGATCTCGGTCCCAGCTTGCCGCTCAATGAAATCCAGATACTCGCGCGCGGCGCGAGGGAGCTTACTTAATTCGCGTATCCCTTGGGTCGGAGTTTGCCACCCGGAAAGACTCTGATAATCGCATTCAATCTCCTCCCACCCGCTCGCCTCGGCGGGAATCTCGTCGGTTTTTTGGCCTCGGATTTTATAACCAACACACACCGGAATTTCCGCAAGCTGGTCGAGAACGTCTAGCTTCGTGACCACCAGCCAAGAGGTGCCATTAATCATCCCTGAGTAGCGCAGCAAGGGCAAATCAAGCCATCCACAGCGGCGCGGACGCCCGGTGACGGCACCAAATTCGTTGCCCCGCGCCCGAATCTCGTCACCCACGGAATCGTGCAGCTCGGTAGGAAAAGGACCTTCGCCGACCCGGGTACAGTAGGCTTTGGTTACCGCAATTACCGAATCGATCGCTGTCGGCGCGACTCCAGTCCCGATGGCGGCTCCGCCCGAGGTCGCGCTCGAGGAGGTGACAAATGGGTATGTGCCATGGTCGATATCGAGCATCGTGCCCTGAGCGCCTTCAAACATGACGGATTGGCCGTCACCGAGGGCGCGATTGAGCAACGCTGCCGTGTCGGTTACAAAAGGCGCAATTTTGCCTCCCACCTCGGCGTATTCTCGGTACATTTTGTCGGGATCGAGCGGCTCTGAGTTAAACAAAGCATGCGCAATCATATTTTTTTCTCGGCATGCGTTATCGATGTGTTTCTTCAAAAGATCCAGGTCCAAAAGATCGATGACACGCAAACCTCCGCGACCGGCCTTGTCTTCATAGCTAGGTCCAATTCCTCGCGATGTAGTGCCAATCTTGACTCGACCCGGCGCGTTTTCCGAGGCCAGCTCGATCATCCGGTGGTACGGCAGAATTACGTGAGCGCGATTGCTGACAAACAAATTCCCATCGACATTGACTCCGGCTGAGCGCAGAGCGGAGACCTCCTTCAGGAAAGCAATCGGATCGAGAACCACGCCGTTGCCGATAATGCTGCGGCAACCTTGGCGAAGCACCCCGCAGGGCACGAGTTGCAGAACGAAGCGTTGGCTGCCAATAATGACTGTATGCCCGGCATTGTGGCCCCCGGCATAGCGCGCCACCACGGAGAATTTCTCCGAGAGCACATCGACAATCTTGCCCTTTCCTTCGTCGCCCCACTGTGCGCCCACCACTACCGCTGTCTTGCCCTTTTGCAAAGGAAAACTCCCATGTGGATGATATCGGCAAGCCAATAGCAGTCTGAACGGCCCTATGACCAGCTAAAGCAAGCCGCCGGTGCTACTGGCGCACACCGTCACGAAGATGCGCAAGTGAATCGGGAAACTTCCGAATGAG
>JAFAPG010000832.1 GCA_019247235.1 Acidobacteriota bacterium | reverse complement strand
TGGGTGCGAGCGAAATCGGTGTTTCCCTTCCTGACGTGTTCTCTTATTGGCGAGATTTCGCCGCGCAATATGTCACCGCTCTATGCAGCCAGCCTAACGTCGGGCTAGAGACGGAGGCCATTCAGGTTGCGGTGCCTTCTAACTCGGAGTTGGACCAGCTCGTCCTGGCTGCCCCCCCGATGGGTGGTGGCGAATACTTGTCAGCAGCCGTTTTGGCTGAGCTCTGGCAAGAGCTAGATGACGCGTTGCGAGTCGAATTACGCGCCGCAAGTTGTGGGATTGAGGAATTTCTCCAACGACGAAACCCCGTGTGGAATGTCGTTGGTCGAGTTCACTTCAATCTCGCCGAAAACCGCAAAGACGAAAGCGCGCCCTTTGCCTTTCTTGCCACCTACACCAACAAAGTGGCCGACAATGCCAAAGCACAGCACCTGCCCCTCGGGTACGCCCTGCGCGAATACGCCGGCGCCGCCAACCGGGAACGCATGCTCTCCTTGCTGCGGCCGGTACAAAGAGCAGCGCAGTCCTGTGCCTGGCTGAAAGAGATGGTCGATCAAGGCGAGATCTTTCATCCCTTGCGATGGGAGCCCCACCAGGCGATGCAGCTCCTCAAAGACGTACCCCAGCTTGAGAGTGCTGGTCTAGTGGTGCGGATGCCGGCGAACTGGCGGGCGCGGCGACCTCCACGGCCCTTAGTCACGGCGCGAGTAGGAGGGGATCCCCCTCGAGGGCTGGGGCAAGAGGCGCTGCTCGATTTCCGCATGGAAGTGACCTTGGATGGAGAAAAACTGTCGCTGACGGAAGTTCAGAAGTTACTGGCAACCTGCGAAGGCCTGGCCTGGATTCGAGGTCGCTGGGTGGAAGTAGATCCCGAGCGCCTGAAGCGTATGATTGCGCACTTCGAAGAGATTGAACGGAAAGCCGGGACGCATAGCATCAGTTTTGCGGAAGCCATGCGTATGCTCTCTGGGGCTGACCAAGCCCCGAACGAAGAGGTCGCTTCAGGTGAAACCGACTGGTCTCGGGTAATAGCTGGCCCATGGTTGTCGGAAACTCTAAGCCAATTGCGCAGCCCAGCCGGTTTGGCCCGCCTAGATCCCGGACCAGATTTACAGGCGAGGCTGCGACCTTATCAGCAAATCGGCCTGCGCTGGCTTTACCTGCTTGCGAAATTAGGTTTCGGGGCTTGTCTGGCTGATGACATGGGACTGGGTAAAACGATTCAATTGCTATCGTTACTGGTTGTGCTCAGACAAGAGTCAAACGGGAAACGACAGCCCAGCCTTCTGGTCGCGCCTGCTTCCCTGCTGGCCAACTGGAGGTCGGAGATGGAGCGCTTTACTCCAGGCTTGAAAGCGGTCGTCGCGCACCCTTCGGCGATGGCGAGCGGGGATCTGAAACAAATCGCTGCAGCGCAATTTGCAGGTGTAGACCTGGCCATTACCAGCTACGGCGCTCTCCTGCGCATGCCCGCTCTAGCCGAGGTGCCCTGGAAGCTGGTCGTACTCGATGAAGCTCAAGCTATCAAAAATCCATCAGCCAAGCAGACGCAAGCGGCCAAAAAACTGCAGGCGCGCGTGCGCTTCGCACTTACCGGAACTCCGATTGAGAACCGATTAGGCGATCTCTGGTCCATTTTCGACTTCATCAATCCCGGGTTGCTTGGTTCGGCCAAGGAGTTCACGAACTACGTTAAACGTCTTGCCGATCGGCCGCACAATCCATATCGACCGTTGCGAGAGCTAGTTAGACCGTACATTTTGCGCCGCTTGAAGACCGACCGCACGATTATTTCCGATCTTCCCAATAAGACCGAGATGCAAGCATTCTGTCCCTTAAGCCGCAAGCAGGCAGCTCTGTACCAGGAAGCCGTAGATGAGCTAAAAAAACGGTTGCAAGCGGTCGAAGGTATCGAGCGCAAGGGCCTGGTGTTGTCATTCCTTATGCGATTCAAACAGATCTGCAATCATCCCTCGCAGTGGCTGGGCGACCGAAGTTGGCGCGAGGAGGATAGCGGCAAATGGGGTCGCCTGCGGGAGCTCGCTGAGGTCATCGCCGCCAAACAGGAAAAGGTATTGGTCTTTACTCAGTTCCGCGAGATTACCGCTCCCCTGGCAGGTTTTCTGCAATTAATTTTCGAGCGGCCAGGATTGGTTCTCCATGGCGAGACCGAGGTCAAGAAGCGCCAGGATTTGGTGCGCCGCTTTCAAGAAGACGAGGCGGTTGGCTTTTTCGTGCTTTCACTCAAGGCCGGCGGCTTCGGGCTGAACCTCACCGCCGCCTCCCATGTGGTGCACTTCGATCGCTGGTGGAATCCGGCGGTCGAGAATCAGGCCACAGATCGCGCATTTCGGATTGGCCAGACAAAGAACGTGCTGGTGCATAAGTTTGTTTGCCGCGGAACGGTCGAGGAAAAAATCGAGCAACTCATAGAATCGAAGCGCCAACTGTCGGAAGATGTTTTAGAGGGTGGCGCCGAGCTTCTGCTCACGGAGATGAATGACGAGGACTTGATGAAGCTCGTAGCACTGGACGTGAAGAGTGCAATGGCGGAGGTGGTGAGTTGATCCGTGAGGATTGGGGTTGGAAAGCATATGTATCGGTCGCCCAAAGACGTCTGGCCGCGCGTCGCAAAATCGAGCAACTGAAGAAAAAAGGCGGCTCCCCCTTACCCGTCATAGTCGAAGGACGCGCCATTGCCAACACATTTTGGGGCAAGGCTTGGTGTCAAAATCTCGAGCGATATAGCGACTTTCGCAATCGCTTACCCCGTGGTCGAACCTATGTGCGCAATGGCTCGGTCATCGACCTTCAAGTATTACCGGGCGAGGTGCGAGCACTTGTGAGCGGCTCCGATATTTATGCGGTCGTGGTGAAGGTCACCCCGGTGAGCCAGACGCGATGGAGATCGATCTGCAAGGATTGTTCCGGCCGTATTGATTCCCTGATCGAACTACTCGAAGGACGCTTTTCCTCGGCCGTCATGGAACGAATTTGCCGGGAGAAGACCGGGCTATTCCCCACCCCGCACGAGATTACGCTTTCTTGTAGCTGCCCGGATTGGGCAGCGATGTGTAAACACGTTGCCGCCGTGCTGTACGGTGTTGGCGCTCGCCTCGACCAACAGCCCCAGCTGCTTTTCAAGCTCCACCAGTTAGATGAGAACGAGCTGCTTTCAAAGGCCAGCACTGCACTTCCTGTGTCGAAACGGCCGCTTCCGGGCAAGATCCTAAAAGAGGCCGATCTTTCCCAGCTGTTCGGACTCGACCTGGCGCCGGACGGCGTAGGCGGCGTTGCCGAAGCCAAACCTACAAAGAGAACTCGAACCAGGAGGTCGCAGGTATCGCGAACGTCTTGATGGCGCTTTTGTCCGCCATCCCAGACCTCGGATCAGAAATGCTCGACGCCTTCTACTTCGCTGCCGCGGCAGCTTACGACACCTGCTCGACCGGAGCGGGTCCAATGTTCTTGATCAGATCAACGGTAGTGAAGTCGCGACCAAATTGGATGCGCACCCCGAGCAGTCGCCTGGGATCGGACTCGTACGCGAAGGAATAACTTTGCCCGGCAAGGAGCTTGGCCAGCAACTTTCGCAACTCCTGTTCCAGTTGGTTGAGGCTGTCAGAGCAATTAGGCGCGATGAGACGGTCGTTTATAAATATCTCAATGTCCCTGCCATTAAAACGTAATTTGCCTTGAAGAGCTGGCTCGTGCTCTAGGCGCTCGAGGGCAAGGAGCGCTTGCCGCATCGCCCGTTCGAATCGCTCCTGATTGGTGCCCTCAAGCACCGCTTTCCGGTTATAGCGCAAGCCAAGTCGATCGTCGGTATGGTCGAGACTATAGTCGGCCTCGTGCCCGATCAGCACTACTCCCGGACCAGCTTTTACGTGGCCGTAGGAGGCAACATCGAGCAACAAGTCTTCCGAGACCTGATCCTGAATCCAGCTGTGAAATATCGGAACGATAGCTTCAAGGTCCACGGGCTCAGGCTCGTGCAACAGGAGCTTCACGTTGATATGCTGGAACTCCACCGAAAGCTCTTCCATCATTTGCGACAGTAGAAAACCGGAATCATCCGCCACGAGTTCCTCATTACATTCGAGTGTGTTGCTGCCCACTTGCCAACATGGGAAAGCGACTTAGACAGTCACTGGCGTTTCCAATCGATTGCTGCAACTATGCGCGGCGTCGATGAAGAGCTGAGCCTCATCGAGCAAATAGCGGCTCGATTCCGAGGTATGACTCTGAGCCGAAGTCGCATAGGCGTCGAACAAATAATTGGCAAACTTGCCGCCGGCAAAGGGATCGAAGAATTTCTGCGTATCGTAGTACCGGCTGCGAAATTCCGAAACGATGCGATCGTGATCATCTCCGATATTAGGATTCTCAAGTTGAACCAGCGCCTTGGCGGCCGTGATCATCGCGGCGAGAGCGCGTTTCGCCGCCTGCTCAGCTTCCCCCTTCTCAAACTCCAGCTGCGCTTCGAATAGTTCCCTCTCTGCCCGCGCGAGCCCAAAATCGAGGGGTGATACAACTTCCCCGGCGCACTCCCCGACTCCCATATCTCCCAGGCTGTACTCTCTAGGATCGCCCCAATCACTGAAGAAGGAGCGGTCTCCGCTTGCTGGACGAGTAAGATCTTCAAGCATAGTCTTCAGAGCTGTTTTGCCGCTTCTTTTAATGAAGTCCTTGAAGCTCTCGCCGCTGCGGCGATCACTCACGAATCGATCCGTCAAGCGGCTAACCACCTGGGGAATGTTCTTTGAGGGCACGGCCACTACGGGAAGACCATAGGAGCTGCCGTTATGCTCCCATTCTCCACCGAGGACCACCTGGAAGTGCGGTACCGCATAGCCGGCAATCTTTCGGCTCACGCCATAGAAGCCTAAATCGGCGACATGATGTTGGCCACAGCTGTTGAAGCAGCCGCTGATCTTTATATGCAGCTTCTGCACGGCTTCATCAGACTGGAAGCTCTTTTCGCTGACCCGTTTACGCAATTCCGCTGCCAAGCCTCGCGAGGAGGAGATGCCCAGCTTGCAGGTATCTGTGCCTGGGCAAGCAGCGATGTCGACCAGCGCGCCTGAGCCGGCATCGCCCAGGCCAACCGCATCGAGCGCCCGATACAATTCGGGGAGATCGGTTTTGCTGACCCAGCGAATGGCAAAGTTCTGCTCTACGGTCGAGCGTATGGTTTCGCGGGTGAATCGGCGAACAATATCGGCGAGCGAACGCAGTTGATTCGCCGTAATATCGCCTAAGGGGAGGGCCACGGTTACGGTGACGTAGCCGGGCTGGCGCTGCGGCCGAGTATTGCACTTTAGCCAATTGTTAAATTTCTCTTTTCCCCTCTCGCCCGCCTCAATCGTCACCAGTTCAGGTAGATCCCCGGGCGACCTTGAAGGTGCCTCAGCCGATTCGAGTGCCTGCTCGATGTATTCCGTCCAGCGGGGATCAAACGGCAGCTGCTTTCGCTCTTCGAACACTAGTTCGCGAAATTTTTCAATGCCCAGGTCTTGAATAAGAAATTTTAGGCGCGCACGATTGCGATTCTTCTTTTCGCCATAGCGTGCGAAGACTCTGGCAATCGCCTGGGCCAGAGGCAGGAGTTCGTCCGGCGGAACAAAGGATGAAAACAATTTCGCCTGGTAGGGCACGGCGCCGAGCCCGCCGCCGACGTACATCTCAAAACCGATCGCTTCTCGGCCAGTTTCCGGATTCTGACGTTTGGTCGCGATGAGGCCAAGATCGTGCAAAGCCGTCAGGCCGCAGGCATGTTGGGAGCACCCACTAAAGGCGGGCTTAAATTTGCGGCCAAAATTTTGGCAGTCAGGGTGCCCCAACAAGAAACGGGAAAGAGCTCGGGCATAAGGAGTCACGTCAAAGCTCTCATCTTGACACACGCCGGCATACGGGCAAGCTGTAACGTTGCGCACAGAGTTCCCGCAGGCTTCGCGAGTGGTGATGTTGGCGGCCGCCAGACGCCGCATCAGATTCGGAGTATTGTCGATGTGAACAAAGTGAAGTTGAAAGTCTTGCCGGGTGGTCACGTGGGCGATGCCGTCAGAGTACTCTTCGGCCAGTTCGGCCACGGTTTCTAACTGCACCGCATTGAGCCCGCCGGCAGGAATCTTGATACGTTGCATGCCGGGAGCATCCCACATTGTGTTAGGGCCTTTGGTAAGCCGGCCAGATGGGAAGTTCAGCTGCTGGACCTTGCGCCCATCGTTACGCTGGCCATTGTCATATCGTTGACCATAGGTGCCACGGCGCAAGCGGGTCTCGGCAAAGAGCCGTTCATCCAGCTTGCCCTGCTTGCGCAGAGCAATTTCGGTTTCGAAGATGTCAATCTCCCGAGCTAAATTCTCGGGCATCTTTTCCCGCAGCTGCTCTTTCCAAAGCTGGTTTGAAGCTTTCATGGGCAACTTCCTCAAAACGAAGTACAGGCAAAAATACGAAACCCACCAGCCAGTTCCTCTGGCGGTGGGTTTGAGCTCCTTAATGCCTTTGATTACAATTGCTTAGCTCAAACTTTCCCACCCCCTAAAGACACACGACAGGTACAACAACAACAGGCGGCCATTTTATGGAGATCGAAAGCGAGCATTGCCTATATAGTATCTCCCGGCTCAAGCCTCGGCGCTATTCAAAAAACCGATAGCTCGGTTTCAAATCATCAATTCCTACTCTTTTGTTCGTCTCTTTTGTTCCTAGCATTTAGCGGGGGCGCCGATCATCCCAGTACTATTCGTGGATGAAACAGGGTTCCTGCCACTCGTCGAGAGATAGCAATAAGCTCCCGCTGCCCGTAAAAGACTTTGACCTCGAGGGCACGGGACAGTTCGGGAAGGTTTACGGGCCGGCCGTGGCGAATGCGCGAGGCAATTTCATCGTTGGCCGTCACTGCGGGTAGCATTGGCAGAAGGTTGCGGGGATGGATCATCAGGTCTCGAACCGCTCCCTCCTGGACGGCCTTGTCAAGCTCTTCCAGGTTATGAGCATCCTTTAATTCGAATTCAGCGACGGCGGTTCGCCGCAAGCTTTCCAAATGGGCACCGCAGCCGAGCAGCTGGCCCATGTCGTGCGCCACCGAACGCATGTACGTACCCGAAGCGACGCGCGCGCTGAAACGGGCTCGATCCTGGTCGACGCTGGCGATTCTGAATTCTCGGATGGTAACCTGCACCGGTTTCAGGGTGACTTCCCTTTTTTTGCGTGCCAGTTTGTAGGCTGGAACTCCCTCGATCTTCTTCGCAGAAAACGGAGGGGGCATCTGTTCAATGACCCCTTCGAAGTGCTTAGCCAAATCACTTACCTGATCGAGAATAAGCGTCACCGCTT
>JAFAPG010000734.1 GCA_019247235.1 Acidobacteriota bacterium | reverse complement strand
TATCGTTTCTATTCTTACGGCGATTGCATGTTTCTAGAGTGAGCCGCGGACTGACGAGGGGGGGGAAAGGGTGTCGCGTGGGGCGCGCTATACTGCCAGGAGCATGTCCACCCAAGCCCCACCCAAGCAAGTTTCAATACAGGATTTCTCGGCCGAGCTGCGCAAGTTTCCTCAGTCCGCGTTTGATCACACGATGGAAATTCTGCAATTTCTCAAACATATCGCCGTCTCGGTCGACACTCTTCAGCCTTATCTGTGCTGGGATCGTCAGCATTACACTCGCAATTTGATCGAAAAGACCCCGCTTTTCGAATTAATTGCGATTTGCTGGGAGGTCGGTCAAGCCAGTTCAGTGCACAATCACCGAGAGCAGAATTGTTGGATGTTAGTTCCCATGGGCCGGTTACGGGTGGAGAATTTCCATCTCGTTTCCCAGGATCTTGACCATGGACGTTGTCAGTTAACCCCCATCCCCGCCGTCGAAATGGATGCCACCCACCCCTGCGCCGTCGATCCCAGAGATCCCGTCCATCGTGTCGTTAATCCTAAAGAATATGCCGAGCGCGCCGTCAGTCTGCACATTTACTCGCGGCCTTTCGACAGCTGCGTTGTCTATGCTCCGGAACAGGGCACCTGCGGCGTTATCCAGCTTCACTACACGACCATGTACGGGCAGAGCGTAGGG
Source organism: Acidobacteriota bacterium (assembly GCA_019247235.1). GTDB lineage: Bacteria > Acidobacteriota > Terriglobia > Terriglobales > Acidobacteriaceae > Gp1-AA145. The sequence goes on along the minus strand of JAFAPG010000734.1, from coordinate 4,805 downwards.
TAAGGGTTGACGAACCCTGCCTGAAAGCCCTTCGCCTGTTGTTGTCTGCGCTCGCCCACCTCGTCACCACCATGGAACGGGTTCATCACCCGCCGGAGATCCCGGTTGCGCCAAGGTGCAAACCGAGGAGACCGGGATCAGGATTTGACCTTTGCTGCTCGGCGCTTCCTCACCTCCACCCCTGCTAGACTTATCTGTTGCCGCTCAAATCACCTACTCCAGGTACGATCGGGCCGACGGCGCAGACGCCGGGGCCGGGGGCCGGGCCGATTGTGGTCGACGACCGGGCTGAGGATCGGCAACGCATCTTCCTGATCGATGCCATGTCTTTTATTTTTCGCGCCTATCATGCCATGGCGCGGCAGCGCGGGATGTCAACGCGCAAAGGTCTACCCACGGCGGCAATCTATGTCTTTGTCAACATGCTGCGTAAGTTGCGCGACGATTTCGCACCTGAGTATCTGGCCGCGGTCTTTGACGTGGCCGCGCCCACCTTTCGCGATCAGCAATACAAAGAGTACAAGGCGAACCGCAGCGAGATGCCGGGAGATCTCGCCCAGCAGATTCCCCATATTCGGCGAGCGCTGCAGGCTTATCGCATTCCTATCCTCGAGATGCCGGGCTACGAAGCCGATGACGTGATCGGAACCCTGGCCAAGAAAGCTGCCGATCAAGGTCGTTATGTTTATGTGGTCTCGAGCGATAAAGATATGCTTCAGCTGGTCAATGACCGCGTGCTTGTCCTGAATCCACCGAAAGATAACTTAATCTGTGATGCGAAAAAGGTGGAAGAGCTACTCGGGGTTCCTCCCGAACGGGTGGTGGATGTCATGGCCCTCAGGGGGGACAGCATCGACAACATACCGGGCGCCCCGGGGATCGGTGACAAAGGCTCGGTAGAGATCATTCAGAGGTTCGGAAGCGTCGAAGCCGCCCTTGATCGTGCCCGCGAAGTCGAGAGGAAGACCTATCGCGAATCGCTTGAAAATCATCGTCAACAGATCTTACTGAGCAAGGAGCTGGTTCGAATCAACTGCGATGTGAACATTGAGTTGGATGTTGAGGCGATGCACGCTGGCGACCCCGATCTTGAAACTCTCTGCGAGCTGTTCCGGGAGCTCGAATTTACCTCTCTGCTAAAAGATCTGCTGCCAGCGGCGGCGGTGGCAGGGGGAGATTATCGGGAAGCGTCGACGATCGCCGACTTCGAGAAAGTGCTCAGCGCTTTGCCACACGGATCCTCTTTGGCGATTGCAGTCGAACAACCCACGCCTATCGGCCGCGGCGCGGAGGAGACCGAAGAAGAACAAGAGCCGGAGCTGTTGCCGCTGGCGATGCCCGATAGCGCCCCGAAGCGAGCCGGTGCAGTGGCCATCTCGGTCTTCGCGGGATCGGCGTACACCGTGAACCCGGAGACAGAGGCGGCCACCGCCCTCAGGGCGGCGCTCCGCAACCCAGAGCTCCCCAAGGCGATCCATGATTCGAAGAGCGCCCGCAGTTCCCTGTCGCTTGTCGCTGGGCTTCGCGACGACACGCGACTGTATTCCTATTTACTCGATCCCACCTACTCGTCCCACACCCTATCAGAAGTTGCCTTGAGACGCTTCAATCTGAAACTTGGGGGTTCATTGGCCGAAGCCGCGGATGTAACCGGACGACTGGCTAGCGCATTGCGCAACGAAGTCGAAGCGGCCGGGCTGCTAAAGCTCTACGAGGACATCGATCTGCCATTAGTTTTGGTCTTGTCCCGGATGGAGCAAGCCGGTGTTTCTATTGATCGCAAGGCGTTAGCCAGCATGTCGCAGCGGCTGGAGCACGAAATTGAGGCCAAGGCCGAAGAGATCTACCAATGTTGCGGCACCGAATTCAATGTTAACTCTCCTAAACAGCTCGGGGATGTGCTCTTCAATCGCTTGAACTTGCCCAAGCCGGTGAAGTACGGAAAGGGGCGGATGATCTCGACGGCCGTCGATGTGCTTGAAGCGCTTGCAGCCAATCACCAGGCGCCCAAACTGGTGCTTGAATATCGCCAACTGGCGAAACTAAAATCCACCTACGTCGACGCTCTTCCGCTGTTATTGAATCGGGCGAGCGGGCGATTGCATACCACCTTCGATCAAACCGGGACCTCTACTGGCCGTTTGTCGTCCGCCAATCCCAATTTGCAGAACATTCCCATTCGCACCGAGCTCGGAAGAGAGATCCGGGCGGCGTTTACCGCCAGCGAAGGCCATGTGCTCGTTGCCGCCGACTATTCCCAGATTGAATTGCGCCTACTGGCGCACTTCTCCCATGACTCGCTGCTGGTTGAAGCCTTCCGCCGCGGAGATGACATTCATACTCTCACCGCATCCCAGGTCTTTGGCGTGCCCCCGCTCATGGTGAGCCCGGATCAGCGTCGACAAGCCAAGGTGGTAAACTTCGGCATCGTCTACGGCTTGTCCCCCTTCGGACTTTCTCAAAATTTAGGCATCGAAACCTCGGAAGCAAAGAGGTTCATTGAGGCTTATTTCGACCAGTATCGAGGAGTGCGTTCCTTTATTGATCGAACTCTCGAGGCGGCTCGGGGCGAGGGAAAAGTACGCACTCTATTCGGGCGGACGCGTCCAATTCCTGATATCAATAGCAAGAACTACAATTTGCGCGGCTTCGCCGAGCGCACCGCTGTCAACACGCCCCTGCAGGGAACCGCGGCCGACCTGATAAAGCTGGCCATGATCCGCATTGACGCCGCCCTTGGCCAGCGCCAACTGAAGTCCCATATGACCTTGCAAGTCCATGACGAGCTTGTCTTTGAAGTCCCGGAGAGCGAGGTCGAAGAAATTGGACGCCTGGTGCGAGAAGAAATGGAGAACGTTTACCCGCTTGCGGTACCGCTAGTGGTGGAACTGGGTGTGGGAAGAAATTGGCGGGATCTCGCGTAAGCGAGCTTTTACGGCACCGTGAGAGCGCTTTTCTCGACGTCCTCGATGGCTTACGAAACCGGTCGAGGGCTGGGATGGCTTGGGTGCCGAAGTTTGTCCATTGCCTTGCGTACACCGATGACTAGATCCACGGTATTTGCCTCGCCCCGCTCGAGCTTTGCCATTTCATGAGACCTTGCTCGATTTTTTTCTTGCGCTCCGAGGTTAGCCGTGAATGGTTCGCGGGCCTCAGGATGAAGCAAGGGCAAAACGGTGTCCACCTCGAGCTGTCGGCGGGCAGTTTCTTCTCGTCTCTGTCTTTGTATTTGCCCCAGGGCTAGGCAGACGAGTCTAAATGGTTTGCCCAGCCTCAGCTGCCCAGAGCGGCTTTGATCGTCGTCGCGATCTTTTCCGCGAGCGCATTCATTCTTTGCTCCGATTCGGCTTCGATCATGACTCGGGCCAGGGCTTCGGTTCCGGAATAGCGGACAACGGCGCGCCCGCGACCGTCGAGTTCCTGTTGTGCGGCTTCGATGGCCTCGCGTACCGCGGGAACCTGGTCAAAAGGGACCTTTTCGCGCACACGTACGTTGATGATTTTTTGCGGGAATACCTTCAGATCAGCCACCAGCGCCTGGAGAGGTCTTCGGCTTCGGGCGATGACCTCGAGGACCCGCAGAGCCGTCAGTAGTCCATCCCCGGTCGTAGCGTCGCCGTCGCGGAAGATGATATGGCCGGATTGTTCTCCGCCTAGCGTGGCGCCAGTCTTCATCATCTCCTCGAGCACGTATTTATCGCCCACGTTGGCTCGAATCATGCGGATATGGGACGCCTGCAACGCGATCTCTAGCCCCATGTTCGACATCGTAGTGGCGATTACCAGGTCGCCGCGTAAGCTGCCTTGGGCTTGCATTTCTCGCGCTGCCAGCAACAGCACCGCATCCCCATTTACTACCCGCCCGCGGGCATCGCTGAAGAGTGCGCGGTCGGCATCTCCGTCAAAGGTGATGCCCAGATCGAAGTCTCCGGGGGATGCCGCCAGGCGGCTGGCTAATTTGTCTGGGTGCAAAGCTCCGCAGTTCTCGTTGATGTTCTTCCCGTCCGGTCCAGAATGCACAAAACTCGCCTGCACCCCACAGGCGCGAAACAACTCGGGAGCCTCGACGCTGGCCGCCCCATTCGCACAGTCGACCAGCACACGCAGGCCGCTCAGGTCCGTATGCACGTTTCCGGCCAACCAGGCAATATAGGCTGCCCGCAGGCTGGATTCGCCCGGGAGGCTCGGGGGCGGCAGGTGCACGGGCTCGGGATGAGCGGTGGGGTTTTCAAGCAGGCCGAAGATTTCCCGTTCGATCGAGAGCTCTCGCGAATCCGGTAGTTTGAAACCATCTCCAGAGAAGACCTTGATGCCATTGTCGGTCCAGGGATTGTGCGAGGCCGAGATCACTACGCCGGCATGAAAGCCACGAGAACGCGCTAGATACGCCACTCCGGGCGTGGTAATCACTCCGGCGCTGTGTAGCTCCACATGCCGCGAGCTGAGACCTAAGCCGATGCGATCGGCGATCCACTGACTGGAGTGGCGCGTGTCTTGCCCGATCACGACGCGAGGCTGGGCATTGCTCCTCAGCAGGTCATCGGCCAAGGCCATGCCGATCAAAAACGTACTTTGCGGCGTCAGGGGGAACTCGCCTGCCACTCCCCGTATTCCGTCGGTGCCAAACAGCTGCCTGGTTTCGAGTCTCATTGCGCTTGCGCCGGGGACGACGACGATTTTGCTTTGTTCATGGTAACGGTAATCCGCACCAAGCGAGGATCGCGAACCTGAACCAGAGGATCAGGGACATACGCGGGACGGGCCACGGTGAGGCGGTCAAGCACGCCGCTGACGTCGACCGGATC
>JAFAPG010000218.1 GCA_019247235.1 Acidobacteriota bacterium | reverse complement strand
GGGCTCTCTGGCGGTTCTTGGTCCTCCGCGCATGGACTACCAACATACGATTACCGCGGTGTCCTACATCGCGCGCTTATTTGATAAGGTTTTAAATGAGAATGAGTGAGTCCTATGTCAACAGGAAATGGAAAAGCCGAAGTTGAGGAAGCACGTCTCAATGCCGAACAGGAGTTGCCGCCGGCAGAAGAGACATCCACGCAAGCTGTCGCGGGCGGAGCTCCTAGCGAGACGGATCGGATTTCCGAACTAGACAAGCTGCGCGCCGAGCGCGATCACCTTTACGATCGACTGGCGCGTTTGCAAGCGGAGTTCGACAATGCCAGAAAGCGGGCGCTTCGAGAACAGCAGGAGTTTCGCGAGTACGCGCTCGCTGACAGCGTAAGAACACTGATTCCGGTTCTTGATAGCTTTGATCGTGCTCTGCAAGCGTCGCCCAAGAAATCAGAATTTCACCTGGGCGTGGAGCTTATCCATAAGCAATTGCAGGATGCTTTGGCTAAATTGGGAGTCCGCCCGATTACCGCCAAAGGAGAGCTGTTTGATCCCCGTTTCCATGAGGCCATCGAAATGGTCGAAAGCGACGAGGCCGACGATGAACGCGTGCTCGAAGAGCTGCAGCGCGGCTACAAGTTGAAGGACCGGCTCTTGCGCCCGGCCATGGTCAAAGTCGCTCGCAATCCTAAACACTAACTTCGCGAGGGAAATCTGCCAAGCAACGTCAAACGAGATTATTACGAGGTGTTGGGAGTCGGACGCGGCGCCACGGAGCAGGAAATCAAGAGCGCTTACCGTAAGCTGGCTTTGCAGTTTCATCCCGACCGCAACCCCAATAACCCCGACGCGGAAGAGAAATTCAAAGAGGCAAGCGAGGCTTATGCGGTCTTGGCCGATGCCGAGAAGCGCAATCTCTACGACCGTTTCGGTCATGCTGGGGTTGGCGGAGTGGCAGGCGGAGGAGGTTTTGACGCCACCGTTTTCCAAGACTTTGGCGATATCTTCGGCGAGTTCTTTGGATTTGGGGATTTATTTGGCGGAGCCCGCTCGGGACGTCGCACACGTGGCCAACGCGGTGCCGACCTGCGCGAGGATATCACCATTGAGTTTGAAGAAGCAGTCTTCGGAAGCGAGAAGAAAATCACCTATCGTCGTCATGAAAATTGCGAGACCTGTGCCGGATCGGGAAGCGCTCATGGTAAGACCGCCACCACGTGTCGAAGCTGCGGCGGACGCGGTCAAGTTCGATACCAGCAAGGATTTTTTAGCATTGCCCGGACTTGTCCGACCTGCCAGGGCGCGGGAACCGTTATCAGCGATCCCTGCCCAAAATGTAAGGGCGAAGGACGGGTTATGCAGCCGAAGACGGTGGAAGCCAAGATTCCCGCGGGAGTTGAGGATGAAACCCGAATTCGGTTCACCGGACTCGGCGAAGCTGGCATGCAGGGAGGCCCAGCGGGCGATCTTTATGTCGTCTTACATGTAAAGGATCATCCCTTCTTTGAACGGCAAGGCAACGATCTGCACTGCATCGTGCCCATTTCCTTTACCCAGGCTGCCTTAGGCGCGGAGATTCGGGTCCCCACCCTCGAGGCCGAACACGTACTAAAAATTCCTGAGGCTACGCAATCCGGAAGCGTACTTAAAATTCGCGGGAAAGGTGTTCCTGTCCTGAACGGCCACGGCAAAGGCGATCTCTTTGTTGAGGTTCGCGTACAAACCCCCAGCAAACTGACTCGCCGGCAACGCGAGCTTCTCGAGGAGCTACAAGGTTCTACCCAGGTGGAGAACAAGCCCGAGAGGCGCTCGCTTCTGGGCAAGGTGAAGGAGATGTTCAACGAGCTCTGACCAGGCGCGCGGCCAGTCTGGTCAAGCCTCGAATGGGCCATGACCCGCCGCCTATGGATCGCCGATAAAGTCGTGGGCAATCGCGCTGTTCTCATCGGAGAACACGCCCGACATTTAAGCCAAGTCTTGCGCGCACAAGTAGGTCAAGAGTTTCTCGTCTCTACGGGTACAGAAATACGGTGCGCGCGGGTTTCCAGCATCAATCGAGCATGGGTGGAGTTCGAACTGGGTGCTTCGCTAGGGTTTTCCTCTCCATCGAACATTACCATCGGCCTTTCCATCTTTAAATTCGATCGCATGGAGTGGGCGATCGAGAAGGCCACCGAATTAGGCGTCGACCGGATTATCCCCTTCATGTCTGCGCGCAGCGAGATCCGTCTGGGGGCCTCCGCGCCCCAGCGCGTAGAACGCTGGCGAAGAATTGCTACGGAAGCCTCCGAGCAATCGCGACGTCCATCTCCACCGGAGATCGCCCAACCCACGACATTCACAACCTTGCTGACCTCGTCCGCGGCAAGAAGAATTGTCTTGGCCGAAGCCGAAGAAAAACAAATGCTGGCGGACGTTTTAGCTGGCGACGATCACCCTGTGTTGCTGGCCTTTGGCCCGGAAGGAGGCTGGACGGATGAGGAGCTGGTGGCATTTGGTGACGCTTGCTGGACCCCAGCTTCTCTCGGCCCAACCATTCTCCGCGCCGAAACAGCAGTCGTGGCTGCTCTCGCAGTTGCCAACGCGGCTCGCGGTCGCTGAGATCGTTTGCGGGCGACCTTATAGCTGAGATGCCACCACTCTGATATGCTCCAGCTCAATGGTGGTTGTCAGAAAAGCACTCTCGCCCATTCAATGTGACCCGATCCAACAGCAGGCCATCGATCATGTCGCTGGTCCCATGTTGGTGGTGGCCGGAGCCGGCACTGGTAAGACCACCGTTCTGACAAACCGCATTGCGCGCTTAATTCGCGAG
>JAFAPG010000345.1 GCA_019247235.1 Acidobacteriota bacterium | reverse complement strand
TGGTATCGGAAGAACAACTCCAGCGTGTCTGCGGTTACCTTGAGTCCGGGATCTCCCAGGGCGCCAAGGCAATCACCGGCGGCCATAAGGCTTCCGACAAAGGCTACTTTGTTGAACCTACGGTGCTGGTCAATACCCGTGAGGATATGAAAGTGGTGCAGGAAGAAATCTTTGGACCTGTGGTGGCAGCCATGCCCTTCAGCGATCCCGAGGAGCTTGTTCCTCGCGCCAATGACAATGTCTACGGCCTGGCCGCCGGTGTTTGGACCACGGACATCAGCAAAGCGCACCGGACCGCCGACAGTCTCAAGGCAGGCACGGTCTGGATTAACTGCTACAACATCTTCGATGCCGCTCTGCCCTTTGGCGGGTACAAGCAGTCCGGCTGGGGTCGCGAAATGGGACACGAAGTTCTCAATAATTACACTCAGACCAAAGCCGTATGCACTCGGATTTAAGCTGAGCTCAGATGGAAAAAGGGCGAGCTGGGCTCGTCCTTTTTCCGCCTACAGAAAGCCTGCATTCGAATTCTTGGCGTGAGCAGATCGATCGACTAGTTGCGAATGAGTCGTTCCAGATATGCCTTTGCCTCCCGTATATCCTCCATCTGTTGGGGTCCGGAGATCTCCCTTTCAATCGTAATCGGGCCGCGATAATTCAGTTCCTGCAAACGGGAGATGATGCGAGCGAAATCGACCTTTCCCTGGCCGATCGGCACTTCCTTGCCAAGTTCTCTGGGGTTGGTCGGCCAAAGCCCATCCTTGGCATGGATTCCTTCCACATAGGGGGCGAGCAACTCGATGGCATCGAGAGGATTTGCCTTGCCGTACAAAATCAGATTAGCGAGATCGAAATTCACCGCCTGATTCTCGAGGCCCACATCTTGGATGGCGCGAATCAGTGTGATCGGAGTCTCTTGTCCGGTCTCGTAGCGAAATTTCTGCCCATTTCGCTTGCAGTAAAGAGCCACCTCCCGTGCCGCGTCAATTGTCTCCTGATAAAGCGGATCATTGGGGTTCTCCGGAATGAAGCCGCAATGCGTTTGCACCGCCGAAATGCCACAGGCCTTGGCAAACTCAGAAGCCTGTTTGATCTGAGCAATGCGAGCGCCACGCGTTGCTCGCGGGACCAACCCAATCGTGAGTGGCCCCTGATAAAAATCCCAGATTTCTTTGCCAGGTCCGCCCACGACCAGAGCCGTAGGCTCGATGGCGTAGCGCTCGAGTGCCTGACGAAGGCGCTGGTCTAGGCCAGGCTCAAACTCATTTACAAATACCTGAACCGTCGGCAGCCCAAGCTCGTGTACCTTACCGATGGCCTCATCCGGGTTTTTGCCGATGGGAACGATCAACCCTAAGCGCAACGGCTGTTTATTCCCCACATCGCGGGTGAGTGCCGTGATGGTCGTCAGTTCCGAGGAGCCGTGCTCTCGCCCCCAGCAAGAGAGTTGAGGACGCATGCTGAGCACCATGGCAGATGCCGAGGCATGAAGGAAAACGCGACGGTTGGATTGATTCACGAGCCGACCTCGGTCATATGCCGGTCCTTCGAAATTCGTGTTCATCGTAACCTCTCGTCGGTTTTTAGCTTATTGCAAAAAGGGCCCTTGAGGAGGTGGATTTCAAGAACGCATCCAGGTCGAAGAATCTTTCCTGAATTCGTCGGGGCTCACAATGTCTTGCCTGCCCTAGAGCGAAAGTGGCTTCGATCGAAGCCTTCGCGCCATCAAAAGCCGCCGAAAACTTAGTCCAACGGGTCGTTGCGCTTTGCTCAGGCGCTGAAAAATGAAAATAAGGTGAGCCTCGGGTCGGGGCCCTTGACAATTTCTTGACAAAATGACTCTTAACCGAACACTTCCGTCATCTTTTGCTGCGGATGGCTGCGAACTTAAAATCTTGAGGAGGGTACAAACGTGAAAACCTTTCGTTCCGGGGCGTTGTTGATTGCAGTTGGGCTGTTGGCGGCGCCTTGTTTCGCACATCACATGGCGGTTATCGTTTCTGAAGAGAACACGGTTCAAAATCTCACCTCCACTCAACTGGGGAAAATCTTTCGTTCGGAAACGAAGAAGTGGCCAAGCGGCAAAAACATTACTTTAGTGCTGCATCGCTCTTCGCCAGGTGAGACGGTTACCATGGCGCATGTAAACAGAATCAGCACTCAACAGTGGGAAGCCTGGATCAACGAACACCAGGACTCGGTGAAGCTTTTGGATAGCGATGAAGAGGTGTTGTCCTATGTAGCTTCGACTCCTGGCGCGGTGGGCTTGGTGGATGTTCGCTCAGTCAATGATCGGGTGAAGGTCGTTCATGTAGATGGCAAGCTGCCTCTCGAAGCCGGGTACCTTCCGCACTGACGCCCGCGAACTCTTTTGTTCAGGTTCATGATCGCGCCTCGATCGAGGTCCCGGTGTGTCGCATCAGGCCGAAATAATGCCGGGCCTTAGCGATATCGCGCTGGATCTGTTCACGGAGGGCTTGAACCGAAGAGAATTTGATCTCGTCGCGTAAACGCGCCAGAAAGGAGAGCTCGATCTGGGTTTCCGGCGCCATTTCAAAGGGCTGAAAGTCCAATAGATGGGTTTCGATGGCAAAAGAATCTGTTCCGAATGTGGGACGATTGCCAATATTGGTGACCGAATCAAAACAATGGTTTTCCACCCTAGTGCGAGTGATGTAGACACCGTTGGCGGGGACAAGCTCTGCGTAAGGTGAGAAGTTAATAGTTGGGACGGTCTGTTGGGCTCCAATCCCGCGGCCTCTCGTCGAAGTGGAGCGCAGACTGAAGGGACGCGCCAGCAGGGCACGGGCGCGCGCCACCTGTCCTTCGCGAATCAGTTCGCGAATTCGCGTGCTCGAAACCGACTCTCCCCGCACCCGCATCTCGGGATAAGCCACGACTCTGAAGCCTAGCTCGCCGCCAAGTTCGCCGAGCAGCTGCACGTCTCCCGAGGCGCGATACCCGAAATGAAAGTTATAGCCTTCGTGAAGCTCGACAGCCTTCAGGCGGTCGCGAAGGATATGTTGAACGAAATCGCGTGGGGTCATGAGCGACAACTCGCGGGTGAAGGACAGCAGGAGCACAGCGTCAATAGCGGAGCCTTCGAGCAAGCGAAGCTTTTCCTGGGTTGGGGTCAGTAGTTTCAGGCCTGAATCCGGGCGCAGAAGGCGTGTGGGATGCGGCTCAAAGGTAACCGCGATGGACTGGGCGCCTTGTTGTCGCGAGCGGTCTGCGATTTCATGCAGTACGCGAACATGGGCGCGATGTACTCCATCAAAATTTCCCACGCTCACCAGCGAAGGACCAAAGCTTGCGGGAATGTCTTCAAGACTACGGAAGACGGTCACTAGATCTCGAACTCCAATTTCATGCTGTCGTAGCTGAGTTTCACGTTATCTGGTAAAGACGCGTTGGTTTTTTCGTGAGGGAGATCGTGGCAAATATGGGTGAAAAAAGCGCGACGGGGTTTGAGCAGTTCCACGGTACGAAGAGAATCAGCGACGGTTGAGTGGGTTGGGTGGGGCTTGTAGCGTAGCGCATCGAGAAACAAGACATCCAGGTTGGCTAGTTGTGCCAGCGAACTTTGTGGTATCTCGCTATGGTCGGTCAGATAGGCAGCCGAGCCGAAGCGAAATCCATAAATTTCAGCATCCCCATGAATCAAAACGACAGGTTCAAAGTTGGCGCCAAACAGCTCAACCATCCCTTCGAGAGGCTTCATTTCGAGCTGGGGCAGACCGCCAAATTTGTAATTGGCGTCTAAGATATAACGAAACATGCTGCAGATGAACTCAGCTGTTGCGGGATGGGCGTACAGCGGCAGACGGTCGGGCTTGTGAAGAAAGCTGAGAGGACGCAGGTCGTCAATGCCCAAGATGTGGTCGGCATGGGCGTGAGTATAGAGAACAGCGTCCAGGCGACGTATGTTTTCGCGAATCGCCTGCTCGCGAAAATCCGGCGTAGTATCGATGACTACGCTA
>JAFAPG010000921.1 GCA_019247235.1 Acidobacteriota bacterium | reverse complement strand
CGTTACCTTCACCAATAAGGCGGCAAGCGAAATGGTCGAGCGGGTTGACCGGCTGGTAGGCGGTCTCTCGATTGCTAAGCCGGTAATTTCCACCTTCCATTCTTTTTGCGTGCGGGTGTTGCGCCAGAATATTGACGCCCTTCAGGTTCCCTCATCCGTGCCCGGCCGCCCTCCTCGCGGACATAGCAAAAGTTTTGTTATCTACGACGAGGCCGACCAGCAACAACTGGTGAAGTCCATCTTGAAGCGTCTGGGGATTGACGACAAGCAAATCACACCGCGCTCGGTGCTGGCACAGATCTCCTGGGCCAAAAACCACATGCTCAATCCGCAAGAGGTTTACCTCAATTCGGCCGATCCCACGACCGAACGAACCGCGCACATCTATGAGGAGTACCGGAAGGAGTTGTTGCGGGCCAATGCCCTCGATTTTGATGACCTCCTCGTTGAGACCGTGCGCTTGCTGAAATCATCTGCTGCGGTACGCGAGCACTACAACCGCCGCTTTCAATATCTTCTGGTCGACGAATACCAGGACACCAACCGGCCACAGTACGAGCTCATGCGGGCACTGGCGGCCACACGCCATAATGTCTGCGCGGTGGGGGATGAGGATCAATCGATCTATTCCTGGCGCGGTGCCGACATCCGCAACATTCTCGAGTTCGAAAAGGATTTTCCCGAAGCCAAGATCATTCGCCTGGAGCAAAATTACCGCTCCACGTCGAATATTCTCGCCGGCGCTTCGGCGGTGGTGGCACACAATGTTCGCCGCAAAGGCAAGAATTTGTGGACTTCGCGCCAGGGCGGGGCCAAGATCGGCTATTACGAAGCTCCGGACGGGGAAAACGAAGCCTTGTTCGTGGCCGATGCGATCACTCGCTACTTGCAGCAGGCCGCCCGTCGTGGCGAGAGTCCGCGGGCTGCGGCGCTCTATCGCATCAACTCCCAATCGCGCTTGTTTGAAGAAGCCATGCGACGGTATCAGGTGAAATACCACGTCGTGGGAGGGTTCTCGTTTTACGAACGGGCGGAGATTAAAGATCTAATTTCCTATTTGAAAGTCATTCATAATCCCGAAGATTCGGTTGCCCTGTTGCGCGTCATCAACACTCCCAGCCGGGGGATTGGAAGGAGCACGCTAGAGATCGTCGAGCGGGTAGCTCTCGAGACTGGTCTCTCTCTGTGGGCGGCCATTGGCGAATGCCGGCGACGAGCTCTTTTGCCCGAGCGCGCTCTTCAGGCGCTTGCCTCCTTTACCGCGATGATTGAGGATGCGCGTGCTATGGCCGCCGGTACTTACGTCGAGAGATTAGACGAGACCGCACGTCAAGAGCCTAGGGATCGGGAGGAGGGAGACATTTCCCTTAATCTGTCCGATGATGTCGAGTTTGATCCCATGGCCTTAGATTTTGGGCCTGAGCCGGCCCAGGCCGAGGATCCAGGTCCGGACCCGGAAGACAGCAAAGAGCCGGAAGAAGGCTTTCGCCGCCCTGGCGGGCCGGCCCACACCGCGGAAATTCTCAAGTTCCTCTTGGATCGTACCCGCTACGTCAAGCAGCTTGAGCAAGAAGACACTCCTGAAGCCTTCTCCCGTATCGAAAACCTTAAAGAGCTGGTGAACGCCGCCATGGATTCCAAGGATCGCGGGGAGAGCCTCGAGCAATTCCTCGACCATGCCGCCCTGGTGAGCGATGCCGACGCTTATGACGCCCGGGCACAGGTGACCTTGATGACCTTACACGCCGCTAAGGGCCTCGAATTTCCCCTGGTTTTCCTCTGTGGAATGGAAGAAGGCTTGTTTCCCCACTCCCGCACCTTTCAGAACCCGGACGAGATCGAAGAAGAGCGCAGGCTGTGTTACGTGGGCATGACCAGAGCCATGGATCAGTTAGTGCTGACGCGAGCCACTTATCGCCGCCGTTATGGGACTGATCTGCCAGATGCAACTGTGCCCTCGAGGTTCCTCGAAGAGATTCCCCAAGAATTGATCGAGGAGCTTGGGACGCAGGCCCGTCGCCCCCGCCATGACGCGCATCCCGGACGGGCCCAGAGAGGCGAACGTCGGGCGGAAGCTAACTTCCCGCGTGAGTCTGAAAGGCATTACGCCTACGAAGATGAAGATCAGTCACTCCCAGAAAGCACCCCAGCCGTGCCGCTACCGAGCAATCGAAGATACAATTCCATCGACAACATCGCTCAGTTCTTTTCCTCGCGGGGAAAGAAGTTCTCGCTCGCCAAAGTGCCGCTAGAAGAGCCGAGGGGGAAACGAGGATTTCGTCCGGGACAGAAAGTGATGCATCCTAAGTATGGCGAGGGAACGGTCCGCCATCGTGAGGGAGAAGGCGAAGAAGCTAAGATTACGGTACAATTCCCTCGCTTCGGGTTGAAAAAGCTGGTGGAGAAATATGCCCAGCTAGAGAAAGCTTGAGCCGGTTAGGCGCAACCCGGCACGAATTTGCTTATGGCCAATACAACCACGCTCAGTAGAGAAGAACGCAAGCAGACAAAACGCGCGGCACGTAAGAAGCGCAAACTGGAACATCCGCGCAAACCGCGAGAATACGCTCGCGGATCCGAGAAGCGCAAAGTTAAGAAGATGGCCCGCGGTCAAGCCAAACGCTAGCCAACCTTGCGCTCCCGAGGACGGAACATTTCCGCGCGGGGGCGCGAGTCGCTCTTAGTGCGCGCGGTATCCAAGGAACTTTGCCACCACCACCGAGCACCGATCACCCCGCCAAGCCTCGTAGCCATGGGATGGCCAGCCAGCTGCTTTGTTGCAAGTCGATTGACAAGCTGATCGAAGAGGCGGAGCAGCCGGAGCATCGCCTGCGTAAGACTCTAGGTCCGGTTTCCTTGACCGCGTTGGGCATCGGCGCCATCATCGGTGCCGGCATCTTCGTCTTAACCGGTACGGCAGCAGCGGGCGAGCATTATGAGGTCTCCTCGATCCTCCATGCTCAGGTGATGGACGTGGTGTTCAATCTGCTGCGCACCGGCAGCATCTCGGGCGTGCTCATGCATGGGCGCCCGCCGGCCGGCCCCTCTATTGCTATTTCCTTTCTTATCGTCGCGGTCGCCTGTGGTTTTGCGGGTCTGTGCTACGCCGAGCTGGCTTCGATGATCCCGGTAGCAGGTAGCGCCTATACCTACTCGTATGCGACGCTGGGCGAAATCTTCGCCTGGATTATTGGCTGGGACCTGATTTTGGAATACGCGGTCAGCAACGTGGTCGTGGCCGTCGGTTTTGGCGGATACTCGAAGGCCCAGTTGGCGGCCTTTGGCATTATCTTGCCCGACAAGTGGTCAAGTCCAGTCTGGGCGGGCGGAGGTTGGACCGGCGCCTACTTTAATTTGCCGGCTTTCTTGATTGTTTTTTTCCTGACCTTGCTCTTGGTGCGCGGGGTGCGTGAATCGGCCGAGGCGAACAACGTCATGGTGGCGATCAAAATTGGCGCCATCCTGGTGTTTCTCGTGGTGGGCGGCATGCTCGTGAAATCGACCAACTGGGTACCTTTTGCCCCGTCCGGCTTTGCCGGAATTGTTACCGGGGGGGCGATCGTATTCTTTACCTATATCGGCTTTGATTCGGTATCAACAGCCGCCGAGGAGTGCAACCAACCGCAACGCA
>JAFAPG010000210.1 GCA_019247235.1 Acidobacteriota bacterium | reverse complement strand
GAATGGTTGCGGGTGATCGAGGTTACCGTCGAAGTCACGGCTGGACGGGTACCCATCGTGGCGGGGGCAACCTCAAACTGTACCCAGGACGCGGTGGCTAAGGCGCAAGAAGCAGCCGCCCGGGCCGGAGTGGATGCGATCCTGACGGCTTCGCCTTACTACAACAAACCGACCCAAGAGGGACAATACCAGCACTTCAAGGCCATCGCCGAAGCCGTAAGCAAACCCGTGGTGCTCTATAACGTTCCTGGACGTACGGCGGCGAATCTTGAGCCTGCGACCGTAGCTCGGCTTTCCGAGCTGCCTAACATTAGCGCCGTCAAGGAGGCTAGCGGCAACTTGACTCAGATCGCGGAGATCTGCAACTCGGCTCGGTCGGATTTTTCCGTGCTCAGCGGCGATGACGCGATGACGTTACCAGTCATTGCCCTGGGGGGCGTCGGGGTAATCTCGGTGGTCTCAAATGAAATACCGCAAGAGATGGCAGAGTTGACTCGCGCGGCCTTGAACAATGATTGGAATACCTCCCGGCAACTCTTTCGAAAGTTTTTTCCTTTGATGCAGGCGAACTTTCTCGAGTCCAGTCCGATGCCGGTAAAGGCAGTGCTGGCCATGATGGGGCGTATCGAGGAGGCTTATCGTCTCCCCATGGTTCCGGTTCGACGTGACACGCGCTCGCGGCTGCAGAAGATTGCCGGTGAAGCCGGCTTGGTGGCGAAAACGGTAGCCGCGGCCGCTGATTCCCCCAGCTTTTACGTATACGAGAATTGGGCGGCAGGACCGCACAAAGCCGTCCTTCATCGTTCAAGCTGCGGGCAATGCAATCATGGAAAAGCCAGGCCGGCGGGACACTCGGCAAACCACGCTCGTTGGCACGGCCCCTATCCCTCGCTGGCCGAAGCCCGCCAGGTAACCCAGAGTCTGCCAACGGTACTCATTCGCAGTGAGTGCAAATGCATCTGAGGGTCGCTAACGGTCGGCTGACTTGCTGAGTCCATCCGCGGCCCCAGCACTCGATGACTGGAAAGGACCCTGCTCGCTCGCGCCCGAGTTCGTGTCCATCGGATGGGCACATCCCGGACCTATGACGAGCGTGGGTTCATTGCGCGCTGCTCGGGAGGCAATCAGGTCAATCCAGAAGCAGACGCGCAGAATACAACGGCCCACCAAATCTGCCACATTGTATTCCTCGCGGTTAGCTCGGCCAATGTCCGAAACTGAGAATTCCTGAGTAGGCTTTGATTGGACGATTGCCGATTGGATGGAATCTATCAGTGCTGACGATGCTGAACTGTGTCTACACCACCACTTTGCGGACATACTGCGGATTCCCGAGACCTCGTATGCAAACCTTTGATGCCGTTTCTTGGCAGTAGAGATGCCGGGCCGTGCTGCCGGATTTTGAGAAAAGTACAACGTAAGTAGCTCAAGCCGGACAAGTTACTGCAAAACCCTGTAGCCGGAACTCAGGTCTTGGCTTTCGACTATACTTTGGCTTCAATGACCTCCCTGCGGGCCCAGATCGAGAGGCTTGCCGCGTCCGGCAGCATCGAGCAAGACGCCGAGGCGCGCGCAACCTTCACCGAGTTCCGCGATGCGTTAACCCGCGGAGAGATTCGCGCCGCCGAGAAAGTTGACGCCATCTGGAATGTCAATGTTTGGGTCAAGAAAGGAATCTTGCTTGGCTTCCGCCTGGGCCAACTCCAAGAAATGAGCAATGGGGGATGCCTCTCCTTTGTCGACAAAGATACCTTCCCTGCTCGCCAGTTCTCCGCCAGCGACGGGATACGTGTGGTGCCTGGCGGCTCCTCAGTTCGCTTGGGCGCCTATGTGGCTCCCTCTGTCATCTGTATGCCGCCCATGTTTGTTAATGTTGGGGCCTACGTGGACGAAGGCACCATGGTGGATTCGCACGCTTTAGTCGGCTCCTGCGCGCAGATTGGAAAACGTGTGCACTTGAGCGCCGGTGCGCAGATCGGTGGCGTCCTCGAGCCTGTCAATGCCGCTCCCGTCATCATTGAAGATGACGTCCTGGTAGGGGGAAATTGCGGGGTCTACGAGGGCGCCTTAGTTCGGACCCGTGCCATACTAGGCGCCGGTACCATCCTCACTCGATCCACTCCCCTGTACGATCTGGTGCGCGGTGAAGTCTATCGTGGTAGCCAGGAAAAAGGTCTGGAAGTGCCCTCTGGCGCCGTGGTTGTTCCCGGTTCGCGAGCCGTGACAAAGGGCGTCCTAGTCGACTTGGGTCTCTCAGTCTATGCTCCCGTGATCGTAAAGTATCGCGACGAAAAAACCGCCCGCGGGGTAGAACTCGAGGACTGGCTCAGATGAGATCTTTTGCCTATCCTTGCCTTACTTCAAAGGCAGCAGCGATGTCGTAACCCTTTGACGAAGCGGGCACAACTACTCTTCGGAGCTTTGCAGGCGCACGAAAACCGAATTCTGGAATTTGAAGCTGCGTGCGCGGAAAATGGAAAATAGAACGATCTGTGCGAGAAGCGCTGCCGAGGTGTCGAGCATCACATCGCGGAATGTGCCGGTGCGAGATGGCAGGAAACTCTGATGCCACTCATCCAGGGTAGCAACGAGGGAGGTGCTCAGCAGAGCGATCGTGGCCCATTGTAAACACCATCGGGTGCTAAGCCTAGGAAATGTGGCACGCCAGGAGCGAAACAAAAGAACACTTAGCGTGAAATAGCCAACTACGTGTCCTGTCTTGCGCAACCAGGTGTGCAAGGTGGCGAATGTAGCGCCACTGATATTGAATAAGAAGTGAAAAATTGGATAAAGAACTCTCCCGGTATGTTCCGCGGAGCCCAGGTTTGTCGATTCCAAGGCAATAACCGCGAGCCAAAAAACTGAAGGGAACCAGGTCTTCAAAACGCGATTAGTAGAAGAAGTCAATATTCACATTGTAACAATGCCGCCAGTCTAGCGAGCCCATGAGAACGCCAACATTGCCGGCGTCCTTGATTACGCAAGTACCGTTGCGGCTACCCGAGTTCCATTTCGAACCGATAGGCACCGTGCCCCGGCCGACGCCATCGGGAGAGAGTTTCGCTTGTGAATGTCAGCCAAAGCGGCGACAACTCTGGTCAGTATTTGACAATTGCGGCGAAAGATTTCGGATCCAGGCTCGCGCCCCCAACCAGCGCACCGTCAATCTCCGGCTCTGCCATGAGCGCGCTTGAATTCTCCGGCTTCACGCTTCCCCCGTAAAGAATCCTTAGTTGGCTGGCGAATTGCTCCCCGAAAGCTTTGGCGGCCTCGCCCCGTATTAGGATGTGCGCCTCGGAGGCGATTTTCGGAGTGGCGGTTTTGCCGGTACCAATTGCCCATACCGGTTCATACGCAATCACCAGAGCCTCCGCTTTGCGCGCTGAGAGAGCATGGAAAGCGCGTACACATTGGCGACGCAAGACATCCTCGGTCAAACCTGCCTCGCGTTCTTCGAGCACCTCCCCGACACAAACAATAGGTGTAAGTCCATGCTCAAGTGCCGCCTTCAACTTCAAGTTCACGGTGTCGTCGGTTTCGCCAAAGTATTGCCGACGCTCCGAATGGCCGATAATCACGTGGGTACAACCCAGAGCAACCAGCATGGCGGAGGAAACCTCGCCGGTGAATGCGCCTTCGCTCTTCCAATACAGGTTCTGAGCACCAATGCCGATTCGTTCGCCCCTGACACACTCAAGGGCAACATGAAGGTCCACAAAGGGAGGACAAACTACCATTTCATCACGATCATGTGCGGAGACCAGCGGCAGAAAATCAGCGAAGAATCGTTTGGTCTCATCCGGAGTTTTGTACATCTTCCAATTGGCCGCAATCAGTTTCTTACGTGACATCCCTTCTCGCACCTCCGATCGGTTTTCTTGCTCGCAACAATCATCATGTGGCGGCCACAATGCAGCCCTGGCGCGAGTTCAACATCTCAGGCAGTTCCGCGAGGGTGCGAATGACCGATGACGGGATCGACTGGCTGGCTCCGCGGTCCAGGTGAATTCCCAGCATGCCTAGCCCACGACTGGGGATGACGTCGGCTTGAACGTTGTCGCCGATATGAACGCAGCTGGCAGGCTCTTCTCCGGCTTGTCGGCAGGCTTCTAGGAAAATTCTGGCCGCCGGCTTGCCCACTCCCACATCTTCAGAAAATACAAGCACGGTAAAGTGCTCGAGAAGGCCTGCCCTGCGTAATTTTCCGATCTGCTGCTCACGTGCCCCATTGGTGATGATGCCCAGCCGTCCAGGTGGCAGCTTAATAATGCAAGGAGAAGCGTCGACAAAGGCTTGGGTTCGAGCTTCATATGCGCGCATAAACACTTCATATCGCGCATCGGCCTCCTCCTCGCTCATCTCCTCCTGTCCGCACACCTCTCTGATGCGCGCTCGGCGCTGCTCCCACAAGGAGATTTCTCCTTGGCAGAAACGGTTAAAGTGTTTGTTGAGTATTTCTTCCCAAATCGCAGGGAACGTTGCTTCAGGAAAAGCAACCAAATCCCGAAAGCGATGGTAGAAGATCAAACTAGCTTCCACAGATGCGCTTTGGTGATCGATCAAGGTACCGTCAATGTCGAAGAAGATCATGTGCGAGATCCGCCGACAGAATGCACCGGTTCAATTTGGTACTCCGTCCGACCGCTCGCCGCGGTCTGGGCTGCGTCCATGTACGCATTCAGTGAAGAGGTGTCGAACAGGACAAAGCGAACCGTTTTCACATGTTTGGCATTCGTTAAACTATCGAGCACCGCTGCGACCGCAATCTTTGCCGCGTCGGCCACAGGATAACCGTAGGCACCGGTAGAGATGGAGGGAAAGGCCAGTGATCGAATCCCATGGTCTTCGGCCACGCGGATCGACTCGCGGTAGCAGCTGGCCAGCACCTCTGGCTCTCGGTCGTGACCTCCGTGATATACGGGGCCTACGGTATGGATCACGTGTTTTGCCGGCAATCGGCCGCCCCCGGTAATCATTGCATTGCCGGGTGCCAGTCGGCCGTGCTTAGCCACGTATTGGCCACATTCTTCTAGCAGCGATGAACCGCCGGCTCGGTGGATAGCACCGTCCACCCCTCCGCCGCCCACGAGCGCGGAGTTAGCCGCGTTAACGATCGCCTCGGTGTCCTCCTTGGTAATATCGGCGGGGCCATGAAATTCGACGAGCTTAGTGTCGCTGACGAGGCGGATACTTGATGGTATGAACGACATCACCGGGGAACCGCTCAGGCGCTTCCTTAACGTTTGCTGTTCAGCGCTTCCACTCCAGGCAGCTTCTTGCCCTCGAGAAACTCGAGAGAAGCTCCTCCTCCGGTGGAAATATGGGAGATCCTATCGGCGACTCCAGCCGCGGTAACCGCAGAGACCGAATCGCCACCGCCTACGATTGAAGTGGAGCCGGCGTTTTCCGCTACCGCTCTGGCCACTTTAAAGGTTCCCTTAGCGAAGGAAGGAATCTCAAAGACGCCCATAGGTCCGTTCCACACAATGGTCGCCGCACGGGAAATCTCCTCGGAGAACAGATCCACGGTGGCGGGACCAATATCGAGACCCATGAGGTTTGAGGGAATCACCTGGCCGGCGCTTACGGCTTGAGGCTTAGCATTGCCCTCAATTCGATCGGCGACGATATGGTCGACGGGCAACAAGAATTTCACCTGACGAGCCTTGGCTTGTTCGAGAATCTCGCGTGCCAAATCCAACTTGTCCTCTTCCACGCGTGACTTGCCGACCTGCGTACCTTGAGCCTTCAAAAAGGTATAGGCCATGGCTCCGCCGATGATTAGGGTATCGACTTTGGTGAGGAGGTTTTGAATGACAGCAATCTTATCGCTGACCTTGGCCCCTCCCAGAATGGCCAAGAACGGTTTCTCTGGGTGTTCCATGGCACGACCCAAATATTCGAGCTCCTTCTCCATCAACAATCCGGCGGCCGATCGCTCGACAAAATTTGTGATGCCGACAGTGGAGGCGTGGGCGCGATGGGCAGCGCCAAAAGCGTCGTTGACGTAATAGTCGGCCAAGTTCGCCAATTGCTTAGCGAACTTCTCATCGTTCGCCTCCTCTTCGGCATGGAAGCGGAGGTTCTCAAGCAAGAGGCTCTGCCCTTTTTCTAGCTTTCCGGCCATTTCTTCGGCTTCGACTCCGACGCAATCCGGACAGAAACCGACATTTTCCCCAGGAGCCAGCTCGCGATCGAGCATCATACGTAGGCGCTCGGCTACTGGTTTGAGGCTCATCTTGGGATTCGGCTTACCTTTCGGCCGGCCAAGATGGGACGCCAAAATCAGTCGCGCACCGTGACGCAAAGCATATTCAATGCTCGGCATGGTCTCGCGGATGCGCGTGTCATCCATAACTCGGCCTTCATCGAGCGGTACGTTGAAGTCCACACGCATAAAGACCCGGTGGTCGTTCAGTGGTAAATCGCGAATGGAAAGCTTCGACATAATCAGTCACCAAGAGAAG
>JAFAPG010000820.1 GCA_019247235.1 Acidobacteriota bacterium | reverse complement strand
TGAGCTTCGACCGACTGACGGAAAATCGAGTCCCGGCGGCTGTCCTGCTCTTTCATTGCCCGCGCGGCTTCATCCAGGTCATTGAACACCTTGGGCTTCACCGGAGCCACGTGTGAGATGACGGCCTCATGCTTGGCGTCAACCTTCAGCACCGCGCCACAACCGGGGCAGGTGACATCGAAGTTGGCCTTATTCGCCATTCCTGAATGATAAACCAACTGCTTTCAGTTTGGGATTAATCCCAGCGAAACCCCAATTTCTGCTTATCTTTTGACGGTACACTAGCTCAATGGCGCTCCGGGCTCTCTTTTTTGATGTTGGAAACACGCTTCTGTTCCCTAATCGAGGCCGGATTCTGGCCAGCCTCCATGAGCGTGGGGTTTTCCCCTCCGAACGGCTCCTTAGCGCGGTTGAGCGGAAAATTAAACCGCAGTTTGATTCCTTAGTAGAGAGCCGTGCCTCGATCGACCATGGGTTCTGGCACCTATACTACTCGCATTTATTGCCGGAATTGGGCGTAGAAGGGGCCGAGATTCGCGACGATTTGGTCGCGCGCACACAGGTTTCAGGAAACTGGTGTGACGTCCGTCCGGGTACAAGGGACGTCTTGCTTCGGCTTGGCCAACGCTACTGCTTAGGAGTGATCTCGAACGCCGACGGGTTGATTGCCGAGGTTCTCAGCCGTTGCGGCATTGCCGATTGTTTTCGAAGCATCACCGATTCGGGAATTGTAGGCGCAGAAAAACCAAACCCCAGGATTTTTGAAGCGGCTTTGGACAGTTTAGGTGTGCTTCCTGAGGAAAGTCTCTATACCGGGGATGTATATTCGATCGACTATTTAGGGGCAACCAGAGTAGGCATGCAATCAGTGCTATTCGATGTCTCCGGTACCTACTTGGAACGTGGGTTACCGCGCGTTGAGTCTTTGCCCGAACTGGAAGCCTGGCTCGAGCGCTGCTGCGATTGAGACTCTGAGAAATTACGTGCAGAGCACTTCCGTCTTAGTAATTTACCTTGCTCACCCTGCTACCGCATCTTTTCCGCGTGAGAGTTCCATTTGCTCGTGAGCGAGCTTCCGAGATCGTGGCACCTTTCCGCTTTCCGCTTGCATCGCGTATTCGAATCCGCAAGCGATGCTCCTACAATACAGACTATGGCCACAACGGATCGTGATGAGGTCTGGATGCTAGAGGCACTGCGTGGCGCTCGACGCGCGCTAGAGAGCGGCGAGGTTCCGGTGGGCGCCGTAATTGTGCATGACGGAAGCATTGTAGGCCGCGGCTTTAACCGGAACCTGTCCGATTCTGACCCTACGGCACATGCCGAGGTTATGGCGCTGCGTGATGCCGGTCGAACCCTCGGCAATCATCGCCTGGTAGCTTGCCAGCTGTTTGTTACCATTGAACCCTGTGCCATGTGCGCGGGTGCCCTGGTACATGCACGCATTGCGCGTTTGGTATACGGTGCTGACGATGAAAAGGGGGGTGCGGTGCGCTCGGCAATCCAGGTGCTCAATCACCCGGCTCTGAATCATCGAGTTGAGGTCAGGGGTGGGGTACTGGCCGGCAGTTGCTCGGAGATACTGCAGGAATTCTTTCGTAGCCGACGATAGCACTCACTCACCGCAACCGTCATCGCGTACCTAAGGAATGTAGCCGCTTGCCCTTCTAGAATCGGAATCCTACCCGGTGTGATAACCCGAACCAATGGACACTTCTGGTCCCGGAAGACAACAGGCCGCACGGAGACGGCCTGTCTACGATCTTCGATTGCAAGTTGGATTGAACAAAAATACTTAGACTACTCGTGCTTGGCTCTATGAGGTGCGACGACTTCTCACTGCTGCTGCGGTGGAGGTGAATCGGACGAAGCTCCGGCAGCTGGTCCACCATGATGATGGCCCTGCATCATCTTACTCTGCATCTCGTCCCATTTTTTCTGCTGATCTTCATTCAGTATGCCGCGAATCTGATCGTTCGAGGACTTATGGATATCCATCATTTTGGAACGACGATCGCCTTGTGAAACCGAGGAATCCGCTCGCAAGTTCTGCATTTGTGATTGTTCGGACTTCAATACTTCCTCGACTTTCGATTGTTGATCCGAGCTGAGGTTCAGCCGCTTGGCAAGCATCGCTGCACGCTTGGAGGGATCAAACTGCCCATGCCCGCGTCCGTGCATGCCCTCCGAAGCCTCCGGAGTTGCTTGCTGATTGTTGGCCCCGCTATCTTGCGCTGTACTGACCGCACAGAGTAGGAATGCTAAGGTCAGCACGAGTAGACATTGTTTAAGCATAGTATCTCTCCCAGAACTTTAGCTTCTGATATTCGTGTGAACCAAATTATGAACCGCAAGTTGCGACCGCAAAATTACTTTTACGAATCTTTACTTTAACACTGCACTTCAGCCTGCGATTAATAAGTCGTCGCTCACAACTTCCGCACTTCCGCTGGCTGCTGCCGCTGATCAGAATAGATAAAATTTTACAGTGTACAGTAGACGGCGAGGCTATCATTTCATCAATGTATGGGCCGTCAGCTACCGATCGACAGGTCGGGAGAATCGCACCAGCCTTGCGAATTTCCCATGGATTTCGACCATGCCAGCACGAGTTATTCGACGCAATCGTAAAGCGCGAGAATTTAGACGGATTGAAGTCATTCTGCCCACCTGTTTCACCATGCATTGTAAAGGGCAATCCCAGGGTCTTCGCCGTGTTGGGGACGCTCTTAATAGTCTTGCTAGGCCCAGCGCTTAGCGATCTTCAAGCGCAGTCCCCTGCGCTCCAATCCCGAACAGGTACGATCCACGGTATCGTCAAATCCGGCAACATGCCGATCCCAGGCGCGACGGTCTCGATCGTCGCCGACTCATCACAACAAAAAATCTCAACCTGGACCGACATTGACGGCAGGTATTCCGCAATCCTGGCATCCTCGGGCCGATTCGTCGTGCGCATTCACATGGCGGCCTTCGCCGACGCTACGCAGGAAATCGTGATTGATGCAACCCATGAGAATGTTGCCCTCAATTTTGAATTGGTTCTACTCTCTCGCGTACGGCAGGCGGGGCCCGGGGTCACGAGGTCAGATCGAGAAGCAAACGGAAATCGTGGATTTCAGCGTCTTAACATGACGGCCAATCCCCAAGGCCAGGAATCGCGTGGTGATTCAGCGACTGATGTCGTTCCGGCGGGCATGCCGATTCCGGGCATGGCACCGGAGAGTGCCACGGAATCTGTGCTCCTGTCGGGGAACGGGTCCAACGCACCAATCATCTCAAGGCCTGATGATTTCCAGCCACGCCTCATCGACGGTTCTCCGCCCAACCTACTTCTAGGTGGCGAGGGAGGGTTTGCCGGTGC
The DNA here is from genome assembly GCA_019247235.1 of Acidobacteriota bacterium. GTDB lineage: Bacteria > Acidobacteriota > Terriglobia > Terriglobales > Acidobacteriaceae > Gp1-AA145. The sequence goes on along the minus strand of JAFAPG010000820.1, from coordinate 446 downwards.
GGCTGGTGGATTTGGCGGAGGCCCCGGAGGAGGGTTCACCGCGCCGGGCAGCCGAGGCGGACGCGTGGTTTTCGGGCGGCGTGGTTTCAACGTAAATCATCCGCACGGCTCGATCTATTACGGAGTCGGCGACTCTGCGCTCAATGCAGCACCCTATTCCTTGACCGGCTCGCCGGTAATCAAACCTGGTTATCTGCAGAACAACTTTGGCGGATCCGTAGGCGGACCACTGAATATTCCGCATGTCTATAACGGAGGAATAAAGACTTTCTACTTCGTGAATTACAACGGAAGGCGGGGTGAGCAGCCGTTTGACCAGTTCTCCACCGTTCCGACGATGCTCGAGCGCCAGGGAAACTTCTCCCAAACCACTTATTTAACTGGACCGTTTGCAGGTCGGCAGGTCGAGATCTTCAACCCTCAGACGAACAGTCCATTTCTGAACA
>JAFAPG010000796.1 GCA_019247235.1 Acidobacteriota bacterium | reverse complement strand
TTTGGCGTAGAGCAGCGTCCCCATGGCTCCATCACAGAGAACCGGGGAAGCCTTCAGTCGAGCGAGCAGATCGCCAGGCATCATCATGAGGATACCTGAGGAAGGGTGGAGTTGCATGCGAAAGGGACGGGAGGGGGCGAATTTGCGCTATTTTCCTTTGATATAATCCGATTTTTGCATCTAAGACTCTAGCCTGACAATGTTCTGCAGATCCCCCGGGTCAAAAGTTTTCATTGCCTTTGCCGTGTTTGGCCTTGCTCTAAGCCTAACTTTCTGTGGCTCGAGCTCGAGGAAGACGCAGGCAGCCAGTGGGCTACCGTTTCGCGCTTTTATCTCTAATCCCATCTTTCCCAACGCCGCCGGCGGAGCAAGCCCCACCGTCGAAATTATGGATGCACAGAAGGACCTTCTTTCGCCCTCGATTGTGCCCATGTCGAATACCAGCTCAAGCGTCGGCGATGCTGGCATAATGGCTGTAACCCCGAAAAGGACTGGCACCCTTCTATTCAGTCCTTCTGATAGCAAACTGGCCATTATTAACAACACTCAAGAGTCGCTCAGTTCGGCAATTACCCTGCCCGGTAGCACGGAGAGCATCCTCGCCTGGAACGACAATGTGACCGCCTTTGTGGCCATTCCTTCAGCCTCGGTGCTGGGACAGCCGGCGGGCGCGGTTGAGCGGATTGACCTTTCGGCAGGCACAATCAGCGCGACGATTCCCATCCCCGGCGCCCACTATTTAGTCTCAGCCGGCAGCGGAAATCAAATTTTGGTTTTTTCCGACAATTCCAATATCGTCACCTTGTTGACTCCCAGTCTGATTGGAACCGGACCGCAAACCCAGAGCCAACAATCCTGCTCTTCGATTCAGACCGCTGTCTGCAGTATCAGCTCGCCTGGCCTGGACCGCCCAGTGTCGGCGGCAGTTACGAGCAATGGCTCAACAGCTTACATCATGAACTGTGGTCCGGAGTGTGGGGGCATATCGAGCGGTGTTTCGGTGCTCGATCTCACCCCCATTGCCGTGGGACAAGTGCCGGTTGTGACGCTCACCATACCCGTCTTTGCCGCTACCACCGGCCTGCTGCAAGGAAGTGTGCTCTACGTAGCCGGCAGCTTGCCGCCCCAAGTCTGTAATGCCAACGCCGGCCTTTGTGGCCAACTCAGCGTTCTCGACCTCAGCGCGGGTGCCCCCAATGTGACCTGCGTTCCCCAACCCGGAAATCCGATTCGTGCTTGCACGGTCTTCGGCATCAACGATGGATACCACAATCGCACCATGATGGGAGCCAGGGGCCAGTTGTTTCTGGGAGCACGCAACTGCACCAACTTGAATACCTCCTCTGGTATGCGCGGCTGTCTGGCAATCTTTGACAGCATGAAACGCAGTGTCGTGCTTCCCCCCGACAATGGAGATGTCACTGGCATCGAAGCAATTCCCAACCGCAACGTCGTGTATTTATGCGAGGGTGGGAAGCTCCGAATTTACGACACCACCACCGACCAACTGCAGACCAACCCGGCCCAGCCCAATATCATCGGGCAGGCTATTGACGTGAAGGTTGTCGACTTTTGATTGCTCATCGGGGAACGAGGATGAGCCGATGTGCGGCTGCATTCTCGACTGCGGTCTTCGAGAACGGCAGAACGAAGGTCGCACCTGAATACCAGGCGGTCCACTGGTCCATATAATAAGGGCTGAGAAAATTGCCGGCTTGGCCGGTGACCAGGTTGAGGGTCGAAGAATCCAGGTCAGCCAGATCGGCCGTAAAGCGTTCGGAAGGGCCGTACTCACGGCCACAAGCTTTTACCGTATAGCCGCTGCCGGATTGGGGATTTTCCCCCGGTCCGGTCCATCTCCGCAGCACCGGAATGCGTCCGAGGATGGGATTCTGTATAGTCAGGGAATTTTCTCGCCCCCAGATCCAGGAGTTAAGCTCCGCAGGAGCGGATTTCAACGCCGCCTCAAGCGCGGCTGCCAGCAATTGGTCGTAGTTTGAAAATCCCGGGGGTAGCCACCGGGGAGGAGAATGCGAGAGCAGGTTCTCCAGCCAAACTGTTTCCATCATCCAGCGATAACTCTTCCAGTTCAGCGAAGGCTCATCGTCTTTGTGCGGGGCCGCGCCCAGTTTTGCCTCAAGCAATAACCGCCCAAGCTCCAGGCGGGCGCGGGTGACGATGGTTGCAGCTGGCGAGCTTGCGTCCATCTGCCCGCTCCATTGGCGAAGGATGTTGGCGGCCTGGCGGGCTGAGGGCGAAGCTTTCTGCGTGTGATCAACAGCGTAGACGATTTTGTCGGCAACAAAGTGGTCCAGTTCGGAATAAATATCGGTTTGAAGTACCAACATGTCTCGCACGGAGAATTTCCTGCCCGCGGTCAGCATTCGGTAAATGCGGTCGGTGCGCCAGGGCGCGTCCCACTCACCACTAATCGCGAAAGGATAATTGTCTGGCGTGATCCGCCCATTCGCCGTGACAAGAATGCCGCCGGGAGGATTGAGCACCGAGGGCAGTTTTTCAAAAGGGACATAGCCAACCCACTCATGTGCGTTGTTGCTGCCATCGACCGGGAGGCTGCCATTGCCGGCCGCGCGAATTGGCACTTTGCCCGTCGCCTGGTATCCGATGTTTCCCTCCACGTCGGCGTAGACAACGTTTTGTCCGGGACAGTCGAATTGAGAAAAGGCGCTACGGAACTCTGACCAATTTTGGGCCAGGTTTACACGAAAAAAAGGGTTGCGGATGCCATCGTAGAGTGTCCAGCGGAGAGCAATCTTGCGTCGCTCGCCGGGGATAAGGTCGGTGAC
>JAFAPG010000764.1 GCA_019247235.1 Acidobacteriota bacterium | reverse complement strand
TAGCGTCGGCGAGCGAGTCCTTTGCCGAGGTCTCGGATCCGGGTGGTTCACGGAACGGTTCCACAGAAATGCGCTCGTAACATACTTCCAGCACGGTAAGGTATTCTGTACCGCCCGGCACTTGAAGAACTACGCTGTCGCCCGCTGCCGATTTCATCAACGCGCGACCTAAAGGTGAGACCCAACTGATGTGGTTGCGGTTGAGATCGACCTCGTCGGTGCCCACGATGCTCACCACTCGTTCCGCTCCCGCGGCATTGGCATAGCGCACGGTCGCTCCGAAGAACACCCGCTTCGCCGACTGCGCCGCTCTCGGAGCTTCCGGGTCCACCACTTCCGCGGCTTCGATTCGCTTCGTGAGAAAGCGAATTCGCCCATCGATCTGCCGCAGCCGCCGCTTACCGTACTGATAGTCGGCGTTTTCACTGCGATCGCCATTGCTGGCAGCCCACGCAACCACCTCCGTCACTGCAGGTCGTTCCCTGGTGAGCAGGAACCGGTGCTCATCTTTGAGGCGCTGCAGCCCGCCCCGCGTTATGTAGTTCTTACCTGGCGTCGCGGGCTCGTCCCCTTGTGTTTTTCTCGTAAACGATTTCCGCATTTCGTGGTCCTCCAGCGCGAATCGCCCCACTGAAGCGATACAAAACACCCTAGTTTATCCGCGTTCATGGGAGTACATCTGCGGCCCTAATTTTTTTTTCACGTCCTCCGGTGCCTAGCGATGCTATTCATCATCTCGGCCAAGTGCCAGGCCATGGCATCGAGAGAGCGGAATTACTCGCGCAAAAGCCGACTTCGCGGAAGTAATCTTTCAGAAGCTCGTTTCTGGATAGCTTGCGGCTTGACCCATCGATTGCTAGCAAAAGAAACAGGCTGAGTTCAATGCGATTTCTCGGTCATCGAGAGGACAGACTCTCAGCTTTCTCCTGCAGCTTTGCCCATCGTGCATAGAGCGTGTTCAGAGTACTTTGTGCCGCCCCCATTTCAGCTTGAGCGGTCTTGGGTCCGTTGCTGAGAATTGCGGGATCTTTCAGGGGCACGTTTGCCTTCGTAGCCTCTGCTCAGAGGCTGTAATACGCTGCTCAATGCCGGCATATTCGCAACAGAACGCAGGCGCACGCAGAACGAGACCATCACCTTGCCTAATCCAGGTTCCTCTGCTCCACGAGTACAAACACAAAACAAAGCTCTCCTACCTCGAAGCACATGGCATCGGCTCCGGCTTGCCGACCCTAAGAGTCGCATTCCGATCTTTCTGGTTTTAGTGCCCGAGTGGTACCCTGATGTTCTTCTGGAGATTCACCACAGATGCCGGCAAATGATGCTTTTGCGCCCATACACCAGGACATGAAGGATAAGGTCGTGGTCATCACAGGTGCAACGTCTGGAATCGGCCAGGTTGCGGCAGAAAATTTGGCGCTGCGGGGTGCACGCATCGTCCAGGTGGCCCGCGACCGAGCGCGTGGAGAGGCGGCGCTGCAGCGCCTTCGCGAGTGTTCCCCTAACAGAGCACATACTGTGCATTATGCTGAGCTTTCCCGCCTTCGCGAGATGAAGCGGGTAGCATCAGAAATCGTGGCGGCTGAATCACGCATCGACGTGCTCATTAATAATGCGGGCGCTATCTTCAGCCATCGTCAGATAACCGAAGACGGTCTGGAAATGACCTTCGCCTTGAACCATATGTCCTACTTTGTCCTGACTCAAGGCCTGCGCCAGCGGTTGATCGCGTCGACGCCGGCGCGCGTCGTGAGCACCGCATCGGATGCGCACGAATCCGCGATCCTCGACTTTGACGACCTGCAATCAGAAAAGGCATATGCAGAGACGAGTTTGCAAGAATGGGCGCGTTTCGGCGGGCCGGGTTTCAAAGTGTATGGCCGCTCCAAGCTGTGCAACATTCTCTTTACCGACGAACTCTCGAGACGGCTTGCAGGTACGGGGGTGACAGCCAATTGCATGCATCCGGGATTCGTGGCTACACGCTTCGCAGACCACGCTGGCGGGTTAATCTCCTTCGGCGTTCGCATCGCCAAACGCTTTGCACTATCCCCCAAGGAAGGTGCCGAAACGCTTGTGTATTTGGCGGTTTCGCCCGAAGTCGCAGGTGAGACGGGTAAGTACTTTTACAAATGCCGTCCTGTGTCGCCATCGCAGGAAGCACAGGATCGTGACGCTGCTCAGCACTTATGGGAAGAGTCTGAGAAGCTTGCACATGTCAGGGACTGACGCGATGCTTAATCCACCCTCGTTTGATGAATCGCCGCGCTGTAGTTGGAAGTCTTGGCCGTTTATGCGACGAAGTTCCGGACGTATAACGCGACCATCCGGACATGGTCGTCGCCTTCACGGATTAATCCTGCCTAGGTTGTACAGAGGTCACGCGATTCGTCTTTACCGCGGGTTACACAGACAAAGTTCCGATGCGCCAGCCTGGTAGCCCGTGATCCCTCAACAGCTGCAGAATAGGAGCGATGACCAGATAGATGCTTAGCAGAGTGTTGGTATGCCTTGATGCCAGGCATCGGCTGAAGCGACCGGAGCGATCTACGATTGACAGGCAAGGGCAGGTGCCCTATGGTTTTGCGCAAACATCAAGTTGAAAGCGAAAATTCCGGATGAGTTGGTATGGTGCGCACAGTGACCAGCTGCGAAGGACGCGAGATCAATCGTCGCACATTTCTTTTTGCCGGCTTCGCAGCGGCTATGAGCGCCGCCATTGAGGGCAACGCAGAAACGTCCCGTCTTGAAACATTGACCGAGTGGCTGAATGGCTCCCGTAAATCGCGCCAACTTGCCTTGCAACTATGCCTGGATCGCATTCGAGAAATGGATCCCTTCATTCACGCCTGGGTTCAAGTGTTACCACAGAAGCCAACCGGGAACGGGAAGCTCTCCGAGATTCCATTCGGTGCGAAGGACATCATCGAGACGCGAGGCTTGTCGACCGAATACGGCTCGCCCATTTACAAAGGGCGAATAGGCACCGCGGATGCTGCAATTGTTCGCGACTTACGCCAACGTGGCGCAATTCTGCTGGGTGCACTGCCTTCGCATATTTCACGCCCGCCGCAACCCGCAACCCGCGCGACCTGGAGCACACGCCGG
>JAFAPG010000754.1 GCA_019247235.1 Acidobacteriota bacterium | reverse complement strand
CTGAAGCCGACGTAAATACATTATGCGGGCACCACAGGATTGTGTTCCTGCAATGGTTGGCAAATTCCTTCCGCCGCTTGGCAACACGCTTTCACCTTCGATAGCCGGGAAAAAGCCATCGCTGCGACACGGACGTCCCAGGGTCGGCGAGCATCGAAAAGTGGCGGATGGGTATTCGCGACAAAATGGGGCGAATCTCCGCAAAGCGAGGCTGAATCATGGTGCAAAGTCGAGAAATTCAGATTGGCTATAAGTTGCAAAGTGAGGAATTTTCGGCCAGCGAACTGGTTGCCCATGCAAAAGCAGCAGAACAATATGGTTTTCAGTTCGCGTTAATTTCAGACCATTACCATCCCTGGAGAACAGCCCTTTCGTCTGGGCTGTACTCGGCGGGATCGCGCAAGTCACAAGCAAGTTGACCGTGGGAACCGGGGTAACCTGTCCTACCTTCAGGATCAATCCCGCGGTCGTAGCCCAGGCGGCAGCAACCACGGCAACGATGATGCCGGACCGTTTCTTCCTTGGAGTGGGCACGGGAGAAAATCTGAACGAGCACATTTTGGGGCAGGGCTGGCCAGAAATCGCCATCCGTCAGCAAAGGCTAGCAGAGGCAATAGAGATCATGCGGCTGCTTTGGCGCGGAGAACAATGTAGTCATCACGGAAAGTATTATGTTGTCGAAAGTGCACGTCTTTACAGTCTGCCGAAAAAGCCTCTGCAGATCATGGTTGCGGCTGCTGGCCCACAAAGTGCTAAGTTGGCAGCCAAGCTGGGCGATGGACTTATCGCGACCGAGCCCAACCAACAGCTGATCGAAACTTTCAGAACGGAATCAAAAGAGGTCAAACCGTGTTATGGCGAGCTCCACGTGTGTTTTGATCCAGATCAAAAGCGAGCGGAAAAACTGGCTCACGAGATCTGGTCCGTGGCAGGGTTGCCCGGTCAACTCTTTTCTGAACTGCCGTTACCTTCTTTATTTGAGAAGGCGGCAAGCCTTGTCTCCTGTGACCAGATTCAGCGGATAATTCCGTGTGGTCCGGATCCCGAAAAGCATTTAAGCGCCATCCAAAAATACATCGCAGCGGGATTCGACCATATTTTTATTCATCAAATAGGAGCCCACCAGGAAGCATTTATGGAATTCTACGCAACGAAGATTTTTCCTAGGATCAAGTTACAACCCAAGGCGGCATAATCTCCGACGGGTGCAGAAGGAAGCGAAGCCGACCGGCTTTTCCGGTACTGTTATCGTGGTGCGGTGCCGCAAGCACATGCGGCGAGCTTCAGTGAACGCGCTCTGTGGAGTGCTTGCTACTTCATTTTTGTTGTGACTTTCTCCTTAGTTTCGAGGTCCTCCCTTATTCGCTGCTCGATCCCGCCACCTGTCCGTGCATCTAGATCGCAAGTTGTTCGGAGTGGTACAAAGCGCGTGGCGTCGAGCTCCACCATCACTTGTCTCTCCATTATGGCTTGCAAAAGGGAAACAAGCTTCAACTCAGTCATCATTGGTGGTGCTCGCGAGAGGTAGCACTCTCGTTTTCAAGCTATTTACGGGCAACGGAATGTCCGACCCTTACCTCGTAAAGCAGCTATCAGGGTTGTCCTTGATCAAATTTGTATCCCGATATTTCTGGAGGCTTCATGAGAAGGTATCTACAGAGCTTCGGCATGATCGCGGCCGCCTTAATGGTGGCGGTGAGCATAACAGGGTCTCAGCTGAACGCACAGCAAGCATCCGCTGCGCCGAGTCAGAATGCCCAGTCGCAAGAACCCCAACCAGAAAACGTCCAGCAGCCAAATCAGCAATATCCAGGGCAGCATCCAGGAGAGCAAACACCGCGTACAAGCCCTTTAGGTCAGCCGTCTGTACCATCGGCCGAGCAAGGGCAAATCAGGCAAACCGGGCCGACGCAGGGCGTAGAGACTTTTACCGGAATGATCGTAAAATCCGGCCCCAAATACGTCTTACAAGATGAGTCAACCGGCACCAGCTACGATATCGACCATCAGGATGAAATCTCCAAGCATGTGGGGAAAAGAGTTCGAGTGAATGGCACCCTGGATCCATTGGGAAAAACGATCTCCATACAACCGGCAACGCGGTAAAAGCACTGATGCAGGGTGACCGACATTCAGGCTCTTCTGTGCCTTCTGTAAGAGTGAGGATAAGGTTGCCTAGAAATCCGTAGCTACCCTGGAAATGTAACTTGCTGGCCAAGGTTTTTGGGGCAAACATCCACCGTCCCGAGCGAATCGAATAACAAAGCGAAAAGGAGGATCGAAACAATGAAATGGCAATCCACGATTGGTGTATTGCTGCTGTTTTTTGCGACTGTTGGCTGGTCGCAGACCGATCAAGCTACGGGCGCGGACCAGGCTGAAAACAACTCAGCGAAGAGTTCCGAACTGCAGCGAGCAACCGAAGTAATTGAACATATGAGCGGGACGGCACCGGACAAAGGGGTCCCAAAAGAGGTATTTGAGCGTGCAAAATGCGTTTCTGTGATTCCCAAGCTTATCAAAGGAGCTTTTGTGATTGGTGGTGAACATGGGACCGGAGTAGCCACCTGCCGAACCACTGGGAACAGCTGGAGTGCACCTGCGCCATTCTCAGTCTCAGGAATTAGCTGGGGCCCGCAAATTGGTGGAAAGAGCACCGATTTGGTTATGTTCATCATGAACGATCAAGGTATGAATGACTTGCTTGCCGGCCACCTAAAAGTCGGGGCAGACGTCTCTGCCGCGGCAGGTCCAGTTGGACGCCAAGCTTCCGCTGAAGCAGGCTGGAAGGCAGGCATATTGACCTACTCGGGTAGTAAAGGTGCATTTGTAGGAGCTTCTCTGAACGGCGCCGAACTACATCAAGACTCCCACGCTACGCGCGATTGGTACGGCAAAGATGTTTCCTTCAAGGATATTCTCGAAGGAAACGAGCAGGTACCGAATGCGCAAGCCCGTGCATTCGTAAATGCCGTACAAAACGCCAAGGAAACCGCGCAGGCTCATTGATAACCAGCACTGTGTGGCGGCCGTCTAGTAACCATTTGCTCTGACGGCCGTCACCGCTGCTCCTCCCCTGGGATTGGTAGACGTGCGAACCACGTGCCCTGTCCTTACCGCTGCGCGGCTTTGATGTCGAGCCATACATGCTTGGGTTCTACAGCATACGCGGCGACCGCCTTTTCCTCGAATTCGAATCCGAGACCAGGTCCTTCGGGCAGAACCAGCTCGCCTTGCTCCACTTGCAATTGTCGGTTGATAAGTCTTCGGAAGTTCAGAACTTGGTCATCAGGGAAGAACTCCACAAAGCGGGCGTTAGGTGTAGCGGCGACGAGGTGAACATGCAAATCGTGAAACCAATGAGGTGAAAGCGTCACTCCGAAACTTGCAGCAGTTTGCGCAATTCGCCGCCATTCGGAAATACCCCCGCATACGGCGGCGTCAGCTTGAAGTATTTCCGCAGCGCGTTTGTCCATCAACTCTTTAAAACGCCAGCGGCCAGCCTCGATCTCTCCTGTGGCCACCGTTGTGCTGATGCTTGCCGCCAACTTACTATGGTTCTCAATGTCGTCGGGGCTGAAGGGCTCTTCGATCCAATACGGTTGATACTTCTCAAAACGATGGCAATAGGCGAGCGCCGTGGGCAGATCAGCCCAGGCGTTATTTACATCGAGCATGAGGTAGACCTCAGGGCCGACGGCCTCGCGTGCGGCGCGCACACGCTGCTCTTCCTCAGGCGCCGTAAGCCGTCCAACCTTGATCTTGACTGCCCGAAATCCCCGCTTCACGTACGATGCGACCTCCTCGCCCAACTTTTCCGGAGTTTTTCCCTCCAGATAATAGCCGCCGCTGGCGTAGGCGGGGACTTTCGTTGTGGTTCGACAGCCAAGGTATCGAGAAAGCGGCAATTGAACCGAGCGGGCGTTAAGGTCCCAAAGCGCTATATCAATGGCGCTGATGGCACGCATGATGGCTCCGGTGCGGCCCTGAAGGATAGTTTCCCGGTACATCTCATCCCATAGTCCTTCGGTGCGCGTGCACTCTTGGCCGATGAGCAGCGGAGAAAGGAGTACTTCCATTGCCTCTCCAATCAGCTTAGCTCCGGCTGTTCCTGCATAACAAAATCCGACGCCTTCTTGTTCAGCGGAGCGCACCTTTACTAGACAATACTCACGTGCCGTGACGGTTCTGGTTGCGAAGGAGGTTACGCGATCGAGGGGCACACGAACGGCAGCAACAGAGATTGATTGGATGGAAGACATGATTTCTAGAATAGCCTCCGACCGGCTCGGACATTCGTCAATCCGACCGGCCGGACAAGATTAAGCAGCGTCCGATTGTACCTTACCTGATTGCCTTATCAGAATCCTGCCGGTCGACGCCGCGACTCCAACGCTTGCCAAAAGCTCAAAGTACGATATTCTGCTCGGCGCCATAGTTGGAGTGCGCGGGAGCAGTGCCATGCAACCGGGGTCCAATGGAATCG
>JAFAPG010000343.1 GCA_019247235.1 Acidobacteriota bacterium | reverse complement strand
TCGCGAGCGAAGCTCGTGAGCGCCGATGCACCGCCGCCCTCGGTGAAGCCGTTCTGATGGATGAGGAAGGCGGCCGCGCCCGCGAAGGGCTCGATGCTCGCGCGCAAGGAGCCGAGGCTTCCGAAGCTCGCGCCGGAAAGCGCGATCCGGTAACCCGCCTCGCCGAAAGCTTGCGCCGTGTAGCCGCCATTGCTCGATGAAAGCGCATCCGAGAAGCCGGGGAAGATCACCTGGCGGTTCGTTGAGGTCGAGTTCGTGCCGTAAAGCGCGCCAGCCCGTAGCTCTACCGCGCCGAAGCTCGCCCCCGCATAGGCGCCGCCGAAGACGCTCTCGAAACTCGCGGAAGAGAGCCGCTGGCTCACCGTGATGCGGTCATTGGTGTAGCCGCCCGCGAGGCCGAAGCGCCAATCCCCGCCCATGAAGCCGCGTGCCGAGACATCGCCCCCGATGACGAAGCCGCCGGTGGAGCGCGAGAGCGCGGCCGCGTTGCCGTCGCTCGAGACGTGGCCCCAATCGCCGAAGCCCTGGCCCCAGAGATCGAAGACGTGCGACTGGTAGAAGCTCGCCGTCACGGGCGCGAGCGCCGGCCCTTTGCGGGACGGAAAATCGGCCGCGTAAGCGCCCGTCAGGGTCGAGGCCATGCCGAGGAAGGGTGGTGATAGCGGCTGGTTCAAATGATCGAGGATCGCCCCTTGCGATAGAAGCGCGTCGTCGAAGGCCGCCGTCGCGGTCGAGGCATGCACCTCGCCCGAGAGCTGGTCGAAGATTTGCGGGAGCGTCGCCGGGTTTGCATGGATGAGCGCCGTCAAGAGGCCTTGCGAGCCGGGCGTGTTCGCCGCGAGCACCGCATTGAGCGCATTGGCGACCGAGGCCTCGTTCGGCGTGAGCCCCGCTGTGACGAAGCCGCCGAAGGCTGGTGCGTTGTTAGCCGCCGCCGTCTCGACGAGGACGACATCGGCGCTATTGCCGCTCTGCACGAGCTGCGCCGTCACCGTCGTGCCCGAAGGAAGCGTCGCCCCGTTCGTCACCACGCTCACATTGCCCGGCGTGATGGCGTTCGTGAACGTGCCGGTCGCGGCGAAGACCTTCATGAAGTCCTGCATACCGCTTGCCGGGAACGCGCCCGTGAGCACGACCTGAAGCTTGCCGGAAAGCTTGATCGTCGTGGCGTTGATCGTCGGGAAATTCCCCGCCGTCGTGTTGTTCACAAATTGCAGCGCCGTCGTGCCGCTTTGCGTGATCGCACCGACGCCGGAGATTTGGCTCGTTGGCGTGAGCGTCAAAAGCCCCGCATTGTTGATCACGCCCGTCGAGGTGAGCGCGAGATTGGCACCCGTCGCGAGGTTGATCGTGCCAACGCCCGAGAGCGTGTTGCCGTAAGTGAAAATGTTGTTCGCGTTATTTGTCGGCGCGATATTTACCGTGTCGCTCGTGCCGCCCCCGACGATGTCGCCCGCGATCGTGCCGCCGTTGATATTCAGCACGTCCGCATTCGCCGAAAGCTTGATCGCGCCTTGGATCGTGCCCGAACTCTGCGTGATCGTCGTCGCGGCCGTGGCGCCCGAGACGTCGATCGCCGCGACCGTGCCGGCGATCGTGCCGGTGTTCACGATCGGCTGCGAGAGCTGGCCGCCCGAGACCAAGATGCCTATCGGTCCCGGATTGCCCGGCGCGCCGATGAAGCCGGCGTTGACTATGCCGCCATTCACGCTTGCGCCATTCGTCACGCTCACGGCCGGCAAAATCGCGCCGAGCGGGTTGGTGAGCGTCGTGAAGGTGCCAGTGGCGCCCGAGGCGACGCCGGGCATGAGCGTCATGCCGCTATTGTTCGTCAGCGTGACGCTGAGCGGGCTCGTATTGCCGGCCGTCAGGCTCCCCGTCACGCCGGTCGAGAAGAAATCGAACACTTGCACGCTCGTGATGTTGTTCGACAGCGTTCCCGCAGTGAAGACGTTCTGATAGGTGATCGTCTGTCCCGACGCAAAGGTGCCCGATTGCGGCGCGACTTCGAGCACGCCGCTCAAGGTGAGGTTCCCGACATTCACGGTCGGGAATTGCCCAAACGT
>JAFAPG010000093.1 GCA_019247235.1 Acidobacteriota bacterium | reverse complement strand
GTCAATGCCCTGAGTTCGGCCATGCAATCCTACCTTGTGCTGGGCGACGAAAAATATCTGCGTGCTGCCCGCAACGGCTTACGTTTCGTCCACGAGCAGAGTTATGCGACCGGCGGATGGGGCCCGGACGAAGCCTTTGTAGTGCCGGGAAAAGGGCTCTTAGACGCTAGTTTGGGTACTACTCATGCCAGTTTTGAGACTCCCTGCGGAGCCTACGGACATTTTAAGATCACTCGCTACCTGCTACGGGTGACGGGTGATTCGCGTTACGGCGACAGTATGGAACGAATTTTGTATAACACCATTGCCGGTGCCACGCCCATCTTGGCCGACGGTACCAGCTTTTATTACTCCGATTACAACAACGTCGGAAAGAAGGTGCATTATCGTGACAAGTGGCCGTGCTGTTCTGGTACCTTCCCTCAATTGACCGCCGACTACGGTATTAGCTCCTATTACAAGGGACCAGAAGGCATTTACGTTAATCTGTTCATTCCTTCGCGCCTTTCCTGGATGCAGAACAGCACACCCTGCAAGCTGACACAAACCACGGACTATCCCCGCGCGAACACAACTGAATTAGCTTTCTCGCTGAATCGGCCGGAGAGGTTTAGCGTGTCTTTGCGTATTCCCGCCTGGGTAGGTGCGAAGACTACACTCTCAGTGAACGGCCGGCGTGCAGAGAGCGCGGTCGAGCCGGGAAAGTTCGCGACCATTGATCGCACTTGGAAGGATGGGGATCGAGTGGAACTCGAACTCGACCTGCCGCTGTGGCTCCAGCCGGTTGACCATGAGAACCGCAACAATGTCGCCTTGATGCATGGACCAATCGCGCTTTTCGCGGTGGGATCGATTCCTCCCCGCATTAGCGCCCAACAACTACTTGGCGCCCGCGCGGGTGCTGCCTCCTCCGACGATTGGACTGTCGAAAGCGAGGGCGGCGTATTGACCCTGCGCCCGTTTCGATCGATTATGTCCGAGGAATATCGTTTGTACAACCGAGTGGAAGGGGAGGTGCCGACGTCGACTCCGGTGTCCGTCTGACATCAATCCTCGACGATCGCTGCGCTAGACAACCTGCGCAAATTCGAGCAGATTGGCGATTCCGAATCTTCCCTCCTCGTCGGCCAGATCGGGCCGCCAATCCTGGTTGTGCAGAAACGACTGTGGATCCAGGCGCAGCAGCTCAAAGATTACTTCCGCTACAATTCTGCCGCCAACGTCGCCAAGACGCTCTCCCGATTGCTCTTTCTCTGATTCTGCCAGCACATAGAGCCAAAGCGGCGTCTCCGACCACTTTTCCTCTCCAGAGTCGGGCATGGCGACTGGCTTCAGGCCCAAGGCCCGAGCCACGGCTTCGCCTGAGGGCAAGGCCACGGCATGTCCGCGAAATAGGTCGCGCGATGCCAGAGAACTGAATTCGGGTCGCGGAGTTTGCCCGACCAGTGCTTCTGGCAGCCTCATTAAGGGGCTGACCAGGCGCGGCCCGATTCTACGGCTTGCCTGCGGGGCTTGACGGCCGGCGAAGGCGAACAAAAACGTCCAATCCACCTCGCGCTCGGCCGTGACTGGGCAAATACCCACCAAGTCAGGAAAGATGGGCAGCTGGCGAAGCTTCTGATTTACATCATAGGAAGCGCGAATTTGGGCGTGCCCAAAGCGGTAAGCACCATCTGAGAACTCAACCGGAATGAAGGGCCGCTTGCCGAATCGACAGAGCTTAGCGCCGCTTGCCAGCAATTCCTCAACCAGATCACTCCCCACGCTCAGAGGAAGGAATTCGTGCATCACAATCCACTGATAATGCCAGCGCACCATTTGTACGGCCCGTTCGAATACTTGATCCCGGACGACTCCCTGCTGGCGGAGTCTGTCAACGACTCGGTTATGGAAGTGTAAGAAGGCAAGATGCAGTTGCGAGATGAACAGGTGGGTGTCGTTGCGCGCGTCTCCAACCAGCGCCAAACCCTGCCCATTCCGCGGCAAATCTCCCGTGGAGCTTTGGCTAGGGCCGATCAGCAGCTTGTCAGGATCATGTAGGTCATATAAATACGGTTGACCCACCGGGCCAGCACCGTAGATGCATTCGAGATCAAGCCGCGGTTGGCGAAAATTCTTCAGCGTGGCGACCTCTTCGGTCTCCTGCAAGGGCGAGCGATCATGGGTAATATCGTGGGCGATAAATTGCCCAAAAAATGGCCAGCCGGCGGGAATTCTGGGATTGTCCTCGCCCAGTTCTTCCTTCCGATCACAATCGAGTGGCCCGCCCGCGGCTCCGTACTGCAGAAGTGTGTCGCCGCGGGTTTCCTGGCAGGGAAGATCCGGAAACAGTCGGCCAAAACGGCCTTCGGGCAAATCGGGCAAACGGGGACGTTGGCTGAGTCGTACATGCGGATCTCGCACCGGTGTGTTTGATGTCGCAAGAGATGCCACGAATACACTCCTGTCCAGACCAGTTTGGTCGAGGTAAAAACTTCTTTATAGATCGAGCGAGCGATCAAACCATATGGATGTACTTGCCGAGCACATGGTTCCGGTTTAGTTTTGGTTTCTGGTGTGTGCCTCCTGGAAGGGACGGAGAAGCGCGTGCAGAATGTACGTAATAGCCAAGCTTGACGATGGAACAGCCTACCGCTGTTCTCGTTGTTCAGCCCATGGTAATGCAAACTGTGTGGAGGCTTTTACCAGCAAAATAGACTACTAGGTTTGCGCGTTCGAGGATTGAGCCCTAGGACCTGCAGCTGCCTGCGGTGCGAAAAAGAATCCAGGCAGTACGTAAGGGGTGGTCAGCGGCTGTCGATGGCAGACGATCTGGAGCAAAATTGCTTGTTAGCTGATCCGCCAGAACAATGACAAAAGAACTGTCTTCAGCAGTGAAGGTGGTATTTTTCGACTTTGGATTCACGCTGTGGAACGACGAACGTGCCTGGACCGATTGGGCGGAATGGCTTGGAGTATCGCCACGGATTTCTTTGCCGTATTAGGCAGCGTGATTGAGCGCGGTGAACATCATCATCGCGCGTTCGAAGTTTTTCGACCAGGAATTAACCTTGCTCAGGAGCGTCTATTGCGCTGGCCACAGCGACGTGTTTCGTTCGGTAGAACTTTATCCGGATGTGGTACCGTGCCTACAAGGATTACAGGCGCTAGGTTATCGCATTGGAGTGGCTGGCAACCTTTTGCAGACTTTGTCGAGGAACTCGGCCAAGATAAGTACTCACTCGATTTCGTTGGCTCTTCAGAGCAGTGGGGAGTTGACAAACCATCGCCCGACTTTTTTGCTCGCATTGTGCGCCTCGCTGGTGTGTTGCCTGGGGAAATCGCATACGTGGGTGACCGTCTTGATAACGATGTATTGCCGGCCAAAGCCGCTGGGATGGTGAGCGTGTTTCTGCCACGCGGCCCGTGGGCGTTGATACACGGCAGGCGTCCTGCAGCCAGCGAGGCGCATCGATTCGCTGGCTCACGTGCAAAGCGAGTTAGAGAACTGGCGCGGACTGAGAATAGAAGCCCAGGAGTAATGGACAACAATGAGTTCGCTTCGGGCTATCTTATTTTCCAGAGATCTTATTCTCGCTCCTGAGTATTGATTGACTCCTGCGGCTGCCCTATGTCACTGCTTGCTGCGACGCGCTAAACATGAGGGTGTGCCCCCAATACGATGAAATCGCGCCTTTATTGCCAAGTATTCCCTTCAATTCCGCACTGTGACCCGCTTCGCGAAAGCTGCTAGCTAATTTTAGAGGAATGGCCACTACTACGAACTTGCGCAGCGAGCGGAATGCTCCCAGCAGGCTTAGGAATTGGCCGCCGCGGCTTTAGCAGCAAACCTTGGCACCGCCGGCAGGGCTCGAAGCAGCTGTTGGGTATAAGGATGCTGCGGATCAAAAAATAAATCCTTCGTCGAACGGCATTCCACGATGGCTCCGTCTTTCATTACTGCGATTCGCTGGCATAGGTTAGCGACCGAGAGCAGGTCATGGGAGATAAATAGAATGCTGGTCGCTAGCTTCGTCTTCAACTCACGAAATAGCTCCACAATGTCGGACTGTGTCACGAGATCAAGAGAACTGGTGGGCTCGTCGCAGATGAGTAGCGCAGGGTGGTGCAGCATGGCCATGGCGATGAGCACGCGCTGTGCCTGTCCTACACTCAATTGGGCGGGGTAACGTCGGAAAAACTCCTCGGCATGCGGCAGCCGAGCATTCGCTAGCGCAGACACCAGATCTCTCTTGCGCGCGTCCTTTGTGCCCCGTTGATGAACCCTCCAGGCCTCTTCGAGCTGCGCACCCACTCTGAGAGCAGGATTCAACGCCGACATTGGACTCTGGAGCACTAAGCCAATTTCTTTACCTCGCACGCGGCGCATTTCACCCTCGGATAACAACATGAGATCGCGCCCATTGAACTCAATCGAACCCTCGACGTAAGCATTCTTTACCGGCAGAAGACGGAGAATGGCCAGGGCCAGGGTGCTCTTGCCGCAACCACTCTCGCCAACCAAACCTAGGATCTCGCCGCGTCCGATTTCAAGTGAAAGACCAGAAAGCACGGGGCTTTTTCCCCCATAACTGGCGGAAAGATTGAGTGCGAGAAGCGGAGTCATTGTCGGGTTGCCACCACCGCATTCAGTGTCAGCCACTCGATGTTCCAGTACACTTGCGGCCTGAATACCACCGGCTGAACGTTGTGTAACTCAGGCCGGATCGCGGCAAGCGCATCCTTGTTCACAAGATAGAGGAATGGCTCCTGGTCCCAAACAATGGCTTGAACTTGATCGAACAGCTGTTTGCGGCGGCGATCGTCTAAGCTTGAGGCTTGGGCCCTCATCAGACGGTCGATGTCGGCCTCCCAATCTGTGGCCGGAGATGTTTGTCTCGGGTTCCATTGATGGTTCTCGGCAGAGCTCAACCACACATTCATTTCGCTGTTCGGATCGAGATCCACATTTACCAAGCCTAGTAGACAGGCTTCATAATTGAAGCTGCGCGTGATGCGCTCAATGAGAGAAGGAAAGTCCAAGGTCACCACATTGAGTTTAATTCCCACATCTGAGAGATCCTGTTGGATCAGGGTGGCCATCTGTTCGCGATATCTATTTCCCGCATTGGTGACCACTGAGAACTCGACCCTATTTCCCGAGGAGTCATAAAGTGCGCCATCCCGCCAATAAAAACCCTCGGCCGCCAGTCGGGCTCTCGCCGAAGTTGGGTCATAGGGGTGAGGCCGCAGGGCGGTGTTGAACCAGAACTGGTTAGCCGGAGAAAAGGGCCCTATGGCCGGCTGGGCATGTCCCCGGAATACCACTCGAGCCAGATCGTTGCGATTGATGGCCTCCGATACGGCTCGGCGAAAGCTCTTCGAACCGAACCAGATCTTCTTGTATGCCGGCAAAGGGGCGGTGGGCACTTGGTTAAACCACATCTGCTCAGAATCGAGAGAAGTCCCGGCATTGCGCGCTGCCGCTGGGTTCTCGGCTTTTACTTTCTCAAAGTACTCGGCATCCAAGGAATTGATGAAGTGAATTTCTCCTCGCAAGAAGCGTATCAATTCAAGATCACGATTTGGTTGGACATCAAGACGAATTGCTGAAATGTATGGCAGGTGATGTCCCGCGCTATCGACCTTCCAATAATTGGGATTGCGCTTGAGCACAATCACCGCACCGGGCTTCGCCTCATCGACCATATAAGGACCGAGCACCGCCATTTCCTTTCGCGGTGAGCTCTGGGACATGATCGCTACTTGATCAAACAGGCGTTCTAGGCCAACGACGGCGGCAGGGAAGGTAATTGCTACTTGGTTTGCCGTAAGCACCTTGACCGCTATTTTTCCTTCGCCCACGCGAAAAGCATCGCCGGTTGGCGAATGTAGATCCGCGTCCATTAGATGGTTCATGGTGTAGGCGACGTCGGCAACGCCAAAGCCGGTTCCATCGGAAAATCTCAGGCCATCGCGGAGAGTGAACGTGATAGTTCGTCCATCCCGGCTCAGTTTCCAGCCAGTTGCCAACTCAGGCTCCAGACGTTGGCTTTCCCGATTGATTCGGATGAGTACTCCTCCCGTAAGGTAACGTATCGTTTCTGAAGCGTCGTCATCCACCAGCACAGGGTCAAAGGTTTTAGGGAAGGAGTGGATGGAGAACCTGAGTTCATTCGCGCTCTGGGCAGACAGGGAAGCGCCCGTGAGCAGCGTCGAAATCCATAGCAACAGAAAGCTGGCAGTCGTTTTCATGCCGCGATTTCACCTTTGGATATCAAGAGGTGGAAACAGCTAACCACAGCGATTAGCAACGCCAGAGGCACAAGTTGCCAAAGGTTCCATCCGAAGACAGAGAAGCTGTCCAGTTCGCGTAACAAACTGCCCCAGGAGGGCAGGGGTTCGGAGACCCCTAAGCCGAGAATGCCTAGATTTGCCTCGGCCAATATGAACGTGGGAATTGAAATCCAAAATTGGGCATACACCAAGGGCATGAGATTAGGTAGAAGATGGCGGCGGAGCAGACGAAACCCTCCGCAGCCGGAGGCACGCGCGAGCAGTATGAAATCGCGAGAACGAAGCCAGCTTAGCTGCGCGGAGAGCAAGCGCGCGGCGCCTGCCCAGCCCAGGCAACCGAGCACGCTAAAAGTGATGACGGCCGAGGTCATGGGCGAGACATTCAGTGGTAAGAGCGCCCTGACCGTCACTAGTAGAAACAGCCATGGCAGCGACAAAAACAAATCGATCCCGGAGGCGGTAAGACGTTCAACCCATCCGCCGGCTAGTGCCGCGGTACCGGCAATGAGGATCGCCAACACTGTCGAGATTGCGGCTGCGCTCGGAGCTAGTACAAGCGATACCCGAGTTCCCTCGAGCACGCGAGCAAGCCGATCTCGGCCGAGAGCATCGGTTCCAAGCAGATGCTGGCGCGAGCGAAAGGCATTGGGGATATTGCGATCCTGATGATCGTACCCGACAGGAGTCAGCTGGTCACGAAATACGCAGGCGAGAACCAGAGTGCTTAGGAGCAGGGCGGCGACTGTCCTCGCATATTTCATGCGCAGGCACCCTTTTTGAGCAGCTCGGGAGCGGAATTAACGACCACAGTGATGGCGGTGATCACCATGGTCAGGTTAACCAGCAGGCACAGATCGCGCGCCATGGCGGCTTGCCACGCAAGCTGGCCGATTCCAGGCAAGCCGCAGATTACCTCGACTGGAATTGCAGCACTCAATGCCAGGCTGACGGAAACCGCGCCCAGGGAAACAAGTCGTGCCGCACAGGCGGGCAGAATATGACCGAGAAAAATGTGAATCTCGCTGAGACCCTTCGCTCGCGCCGCTATGACATAGCTTTCGCTCCGCGCTTCGAGCAAGAAATTTCGGGAGTAACGAAAAATTTTGGGAAACACGATGACCCCGAGGGCCAAGCGAGTAGAGGCGTGGGCAAGAAAAAACCACAAGGCCAGGATCGCTGTCGGCAGGCAAAGCAAAATACCAGCCAAGATGCTTGCCAGGGCGTCGATCGAAGAGTCCCGGGACAAAACCACGGCCGTAGCCAATCCCAGCCCCAAGCTCCACGCGAAGCCGAGTCCAACCCCGACCGTCGTGAGGGTTTCCGGCAATCGTTCGCTCAGCAACTCTCGAACCGGGCGACCGAGAGCCATGGAATATCCGAGGTCGCCGTGCATCGTGGCTGCGAGATAATGCATGTAGAAGAGGGCCAGGTTATGCTGCTGGGCATTTTCCCGACGAATGGCCGTAATAGTCTTCGTACTTAGGCGCACATCCAGTTCTCGTTCGTCCACCCCGTAACCGGGCGCAAAGCGCACCAACATCGCACCGGCAAAACCACCGATAAGCGTGGTCAGCAACATGCCAAGCAGCGTTTTGGTCAACCACCTCCGGGCATTCGCCATGGTTAGGGCTCGCTCAGCGTGGTGCTTGGCAACCTGGGTTCAATTCGGACTGCTTCATTGGTCGCTTCCAAATCTTCCAGGATCTTGAGAATGGTTTCATCTTCACAGTCGCTGAACTCCAGTTCCACACTGGAACCCGGATCGCTGGCTTTGACCACGCCCTCGTTCGCCAGGGTTTGATCTTTTGCCGAGAAGAAGATGGTGATTTTTGTTCCGCATTCGAGCATTGCCCCGGTTTCAATTGCGCAACCAGAGCGTGTGATTGATTCGAGCGTGCCGAGAATGGGAACGGTACTGCCCTCGGGCAGCAATCGCACCACAGCCCGCAGTAGCGGAGGGGCAGCGCTCGAGGATGAGTTCTGGTTGCGCTGCCATCTTTTGGCTTTGTACATGCTGCGATCCGCCTCCGCCAACAGCCGTTCGGCATTAAGGCCATCTTGGGGATAGATCGCCAATCCCACGCTGAGGGACAGCATGTCCTTACGACAGACTTCGTAACCAGCCGCACGAGCTAGCTCCCGCAGCACAGACATTTTGGCTTGGGCGGCCTGCGGTGTGAGGCCGGGTGCGACGAGTACAAACTCATCGCCTCCCATGCGAGCAACATAGTCGTACCCCCGGCAGACTTGTTTGAGCCGTTCGGCGAAGATACGCAATACGCGGTTGCCCTCCAGATGACCGAAATGGTCATTGACCTGCTTGAAGCCATCGAGATCGCACACCAGAACGGCCAGGGGAGAATTGGCACGCATGCAACGTTCAACCTCTCGGTCGAGTTGCAGAAATAACGACCGCGCGTTTGGTAAGCCGGTAAGGTAGTCAGTTGTAGCCGAACTCTCGGCTTGTTGATATTTCAAAGCATTCTCTAGAGCCAACGCCATTTTGGAACTGATCGCTAGCAGGATGCGGAGATGATCCGTGGTAAAAGCATTGATTGCGGCGCGATAGAGGGCGAGCACACCCACAACACCATCGACGCCCTCGAGCGGCACAACCAGAGCTGAGCGCAAGGCTGCTTGATGCTGGTTATTAACTGCGTATCCTCGTTCGAGCATGGGATCGCCATTAATGATGGGCTGATGGTTGCGCGCCACCCAACCAGTCAGGCCCTCGCCCATCGGTATTCGCAGGGAAGCCAATTGTCGGAAATTGTCGCCCGCTGCATGTTCGGCTATTAACTCATCACCTCGGTGTATGTAAATGGCAATTGAATCGTAGGGAACCAATCTTTTGAGCTTTTCCGAGAAGACAGAGAGCGTCTCCCCGAGGCTTAAAGAAGCACCAAGATCTTG
>JAFAPG010000078.1 GCA_019247235.1 Acidobacteriota bacterium | reverse complement strand
CGCGTCAGCTGCCAAGCGCGAAATACACGCCATGCCGCGTCTGCCGAGATTGACATCTCCTTCAGCGGTTTCATATCTTGAGATTCCTGACGAATGATCCGACTGCTACACTGGCGCACTCTGCCACCTCGATATTCTACGCTGTTGGTTTCAACCGACGGGTCCGTCGACGCCACTGGCCTATTTGCACCACCGTGCAGAGCTCAGCTCTTTATTGGTCCGACCAGATGGATGTGGATGCGAGGCCCATCAGCCATCATCCCCGAACATATTAACGACTTGCATTTCAGCGGGGGATCCCGATCTGGTGGTCAGTGAACTTTACCGGGATATCAGTGACAATGTTTTGAGGCATGTGGCAGCTCACGCAATTTTTCGTCGCGACTTTGCACTTCTTGCCCGGATGGTGTGCGGTCGGCTCGGCAGCGGCAGTCTGCAGATGGCAAGATAAGCAATTTTTGTCGTAAGTCGTGGTCTCGCGAACTAACGATTTATGAGGGTCGTGGCAGGCGATACAGGCGAGGCGCGCATCTCCTTTGCCCCAGCACCGGCTGTTCTCAATTCTGTATGGCTGGAAACGAAGTGATTTTGGACCGCTGAGGCCGCCAAGGGTTACATCCCACCAGGTGCGATGGCAGGCGCCGCAGAAATCGATCAGATCCACAGGCTTGAATGTGCCCGGATTCAAAATGTGCTTCTGTCCATCGCCGGCGAAGCCGGTTATGGCTGCGGCGATATGGCTTTTCCCCGGCCCGTGGCAGGCTTCGCAACCAACTCCTGGCATTGAGTGTTGAGGATCAAAGTGGCTGTCGGTCGTGGCCGCGGTGGTATGGCAGTTGAAGCAACCGCGAATTTGCTCTTCATTCAACGGTCTGCCAAGAGCTTTCTCGAGCGATTCAGGAACATTGTGAGGCTGGTCGACGGTGAACCCAAATGCCTGCCTCTCGGGATAAAAGGTGAGCGGCACCAGATAGGTATGGTTGTCGTGATCGAAAAAGTAACTCTGACCCATCATGATGCCAAAGGTCCAGGTGAGCGGCCCTGAAATGGTCTTGACGGAGTCACTTACCTCATACATGGCGCGGTCGCCGCGGACTTCGGCTCGATAGGCGTAAGGTCCGAGTTTATATTCCAAGGTATGATTCTTCAAAATGTCGGATTGGGCGGCCAGGATCGCGGTTCGCGCCATTTCCGACTCCCGCTGTGTTTTCGCAATGGCAAAATGGCATTGCGCACAGGCGGCGGAGCCTACGAATTCGTCGTGTCGAAACGTTCCCTTGGTCGGCCACCATCCGGGCTTGCCCACCCTCTCCTCGGTGCTCAATTGATCGGTGATGGTTTCGGGAGACTTGCTTTGAGACTGAGCCAGCGTCGACCGATATGCACTTAGCGCAAGTAGCGCCAGGACAATTGCGTTGCCAACGTATGCACGCCACTTTGCTTTGGTTCGATGGCGTGGCGAAGCGCAAAGAGCGCTTGCTTCTGGAGCTGGTCGCGCTGCGCTCCGAACGCAAATTTCGCTGCGGAAAGTAGCGCGCATACACGGTGGAGTTGAGCCGGAGAAGTGTAGAAGCTCTGTTAGAATACACGAACCAATGTCGCGATTGTGGGCGTTTTTCGCGGGTGTTTGGCTGGTTGGAAGCTGTTTACCTCAAGCTGCGGAATCTGCCCTTCCGATCCCTCGGTTCACAGACATCTCGGTCGAAGCTGGCTTAAGAGTTTCCCATCTTTCCTCTCCGGAGAAACGCTATGTAATTGAGTCCATGAGCGGGGGCGTAGGTTTTATTGACTGCGATAACGACGGCAAGCTTGACATAATTACCATCAACGGCTCTTCCGTTGACCGCTATCGGCAGGGTGGGGACCCGATGATTACCCTGTACCACCAGGAAGCCGGTCTTAAGTTTCGCGACATTACGGCGGAAGCTGGCCTGACGACGAGGGGTTGGGGGATGGGGGTAGCCGTGGCCGACTTTGACAATGACGGCTGGGAGGATATTTACGTTACCGGCTACGGTGGCAATGTTTTGTACCGCAACCTGGGAAACTGCAAGTTTCAGGATGTGACTGAAAAGGCTGGTTTACGCGTCGGCGGGTTCAGTGCGGGGGCAGCGTGGGGCGACTACGACCGCGATGGCAACGTCGACCTCTTCGTGCCCCGGTACGTAGTTGTCGACATTCACAATCTGCCGGCGTTTGGCAGCGATGCAAAGACCTGCCGTTTTCGCGGCGTTCCGGTGCAATGCGGCCCGTGGGGGCTTCCCGGGGAATCAGATTTCCTCTTTCATAATCGCGGTAATGGCACATTTGAGGATGTATCGAAGAAGGCCGGAGTCGACGATCCTGAGCATCGGTATGGCTTGCAAGGCGTTTGGGCGGATTACGACAACGATGGGTGGCCGGACTTGTATGTCACCAATGACGGTAACGCCAACTACCTTTATCACAACTAACATGACGGCACGTTTGAGGAACTTGGATTGCTCTCGGGCACCGCCCTGAGTGCCGATGGGCAGGAAGAGGGGTCGATGGGCGTGGATTTTGGCGACATCGATCACGATGGCCTGCTGGACATTTTTGTCTCCGAGTTCACGGAACAGCCAGACTTGCTTTTCTGGAACCGTGGACCGCAGGGTTTCACTGAAATCAGTTCTAGCTCCCACCTCGGCCAGCCAACCTATCTCAATGTGGGCTGGGGTACGAAGTTCTTTGACATGGACAACGATGGCTGGCTGGACCTGATGGTGGTTAATGGCCATGTGTATCCGCAAATGGACGCGGTGAAGGGGGGAGCACCTTATCGACAGCCGGTTCAGTTATTTCGCAATAACCGCGACCGAACCTTCGAGGACGTCACGGCGCTCTCTGGATTGGATCAACTCCCGCTCGAATCACGACGTGGGGCTGCTTTTGGGGATGTGAATAATGATGGCAAGATTGACGTGCTTATTCTTAATGTAGGCGAACCGCCGACCTTGTTGATCAATCAAACGCA
>JAFAPG010000855.1 GCA_019247235.1 Acidobacteriota bacterium | reverse complement strand
GTGTGCTTTCAAGATATCCCTCCACCGCCTTTCGCAGGAATATCGCCGCAGGAATGTAGCGGAGCGGCACGTTCAATTGCCGCATCTGCCGGGCCAAGGTGCTGAGGCGCTGATTTTCCTTTTCCGCCGCTAATATCGCATACACATCCTGGTCGGCCTGCAAGTTCTCACCGGGTGAAAATGCTGGCCGAGCATGGTTCGGCAAGATGCTCGTCAATAGAAGGGCATGCGACGAGCGCACCATGCCCAGGCCCTGACGTAAGGAGTCAAAAACCGAACGCTCCGTCAAATCTGCCAACAACAGCAGGTAGGCTCGCCGCCGGAGCCGTACTCGAATCTCGCTGAACAGGACTTCGTAATCTGCGCTCGTCGGTAAAGGTTCGATATTTAACAGGCACTCACGGAATTGACGAAATTGAGACTGGCCGCTTGCCGCGCGTAACCAGGTCTTGGGTTCATCCGCATAAGTGACCAATCCGAACTCATCGCCCAATTCGAGCGCGACGGTGGCGCCGATCAGCGCTGTCTCGACAACCAGATCCAGCAGCCGTCGCGACGCGCGCCCTTGTGGTAAAGCGCTCTCGGGCGCTGCGGTTGAATCCAGGGCAAGGTTGGAAGCCCGCGATTGATCCACCAGGAAATATACCTCCTGTTTCTGCTCCCATTGAAACAGCCGCGTGACCGGAGTGGCGCGACGCGCGCTAGCCTTCCAGGCGATCTCTGCGTAGTTATCGCCGGGCTGGTATTCCCGCAAGCGCTCGAAATCACGCCCGTGCCCAGTCCAGGGTGTCTGTTGACAGGCTATGAGCGCGCGGTAAATCGGGCTGCGCAGAATCTGCCGTCGCCCGGAGCGCATATCGGCATCGATTCGCAAACGCTCCGGCACATCAAACCATTGCCGCAAGCGCCAGATTCGCAGGTAGGACTGTCGCTCGATTCCAACCCGCGGCCCAGGCCATAGACCGCGACGCAGAAGAGTGATTTCGCTTGTCCATGGCCACAGTTGGATGCGCGGGTCGGTTGCCGAGGTTGATCCTTCTTCGGTAGGATCGGCCGGCTCCAGCTTTAGCGCCTGGGCCTCGCCTTTCACCCGGATGGCCCCTTCACTCTCTTGCGTTGCTGGCATGCTCGCCACGCGAACATCGCTGCTGCGCAGCCAACGTCTTCCGGAGCGAGTGAGAGCAAAGGAAACCTGAATCGTCTGCCCTTCGCGTCCACGAAGGCTTTTCTCTGGCTGCAGGAGAATCGGTGCCCATTCTTCTCGAGTGATCCACAACTTCAGCGCGTCGTAACCGGCAAACAATGCCACCGGCGTAGCCATCACCGCAAAGCATAGCCATCCGCGCGCAAACCATGGCGCAATGCACGCTCCCACACCCAGGACTGCTATGATCCACGCCAGAGATTGCTGCGGACTGAAGAACGACCCCGCGGGATGAAGCGCCATGCGGGGCAAAACCTTGCCCAGCAAGCGCCGATTCACTGCCGGCTGGGCAGCGGTTTTTAACGGCGGGCGAATAGCCACATCCCGCCCACCCTTTGGGCCTGCTACTGATTTCCGATGCTCAGTCGTCATACGTCGTCCCCGTATGCGACTACCGCGGCACTTCTATGGTCTCGAGCACAGCGTTTATTACCTCGTGAATTTCAATCCCTTCCATTTCGAACTCTGGTCGCAACAAGATGCGATGCTCGAGCACCGGGATAGCCAGCGTCTTTACGTCCTCGGGCAGCACGAAATCCCGTTCCTCGAGCGCCGCCAGCGCCCGAGCGGCCGAGACCAGTGCGAGCGTCGCCCGCGGACCAGCACCAACCCAAACTGCCGGGTGCTGGCGTGTCTGCCGAACCAAACTGACGATGTAGTCGCTTACCGCCCCGCTGATGCGTACACGTTCGCTCATGGCGCGCAGCTGCTCGAGCTGGTCCGGTTGCAAGACGGTTGCGCGTAGCTCTTCCGCCAGCCGACGCTCGGGCGCTTCACCTTGCGCTGCTAGCCTCGCCAATTCCCTCTCGTCTTCCACTGCGGGATAGCCCATGCGAATCTTGACGAGAAAGCGATCCTTTTGTGCCTCTGGAAGCGGATATGTTCCCTGATGCTCAATCGGGTTTTGCGTTGCGAACACCACAAATACTGGCGGCAGAACGCAAGTCGCGCGATCAATTGTCACCTGTCGCTCTTGCATCGCTTCCAGTAAGGCCGATTGTGTTTTGGCGGGCGCGCGATTGATCTCGTCTGCCAGTAAAAAATTGGTGAAAATTGGCCCGCGCACCAATCGGAATTCTTGCGTCTTTAGGTCGAAGACGCTGGTGCCGGTAATATCAGCCGGCATCAAGTCCGGTGTGAATTGAATCCGCTGAAACTCGCCGGCGACGGCGCGTGCTAGAGCCTTTACCAGCAGTGTCTTCCCCACACCCGGTGCGCCCTCGATCAGCGCGTGTCCACCCGCGAGCAGGGTTACGAGTGCAAGATCGATAGCTTCATTTTGGCCGATGATTACACGGCTCAGAGCTTCTCTAAGGCGGCGCACGTTCGTCGTAATGGCCGACCCTGCCGGCGATTGCCCTTCTCGATGCGCACAGTCTGCCTGTACGTCCGAACCCAATAATGATTTCTCGTTCATGCGAACCGTGCCTCCTCGGAACCTATGTCAGGTGAAGGTGAGCAACTGTTAGGAGCATCGCGGTTGGCTTCAGGCAGAGCTTTTGCGGCGGCGCGACGCTCCGCGATCATTTGGCTTAACTGCCGGTAACCCGCTAGAGCAGGCTGGGTTAGCGCAGTGCGCAGCCTGGGCCCGCAATTTGGATCCAAAGCAATAGCCTGCGCGTCCTGCGGCGAACGGCGACGGAACTGTTCCCAGCATTCCGCGAGTACCTGTTCTTTTGCAATGCTCCGCTCGAGCAAACGTCGTGCGGCCACGCCGGCGCCTTCGCTATGACGGATGATGGTTACGTTCTGATCGCCCCGTGGCCGGCGTACTAAATCCCCGCTCAGGCTCCAAAGCATGGCCAACAAAGTTGCCCAGAAAAGCAGCAATGCGGCTTGCAGTCGGTATCGCTGCACCAGCCAAAGCAGGCCCTCATCCTGGTGCAGTCCATGCAAGGTTTCATCCACCCAAATCACCGATCGGCCACCGGCAAGAAAGTCCAGCAGTACTGGACTGGGCCGGGTTTTGATGGATTCGTTTAACAAGAAAGATTCTTGGCTTGCGGCAATCAGCTCTCCAGCCCCGACCATCCGCATCGCCATATAAACATGCGCGTCAGTCTTGGCATTGGCCTGGCCGGAGGCCACATAGAGATCGGTCCAGGCCGGGTCTGTCTTGAGCCAGGGCGTGGCGGCGCCCAAATACATCGTCTCACTGCCTTCTGGCATAGCGCCTGGATCGGGAGATATCCACGTTGGCCCAGACTCATGTGGAGTCTGCTTCCAGTTGTTCTCGACTTCCCAATGTTGAGACTCGGATGTCAGTTTCCATGCAGGAGCGACCAGCACGACCCGACCGCCGCGTGCAAGAAAATCTTCCACTCGTCGGCGAAATTTGTCTCCCGACCGCAGTTTTCCCTTTTCCCTTTTCCAATCGTCCGAGGAGTGGCCCCCGATAAAGAATGCTGTTGTCGTCAAAGCATTCTGATCGAAGAGGGAGTTCTCATCCTGACTGCGCCTCACTTGATAGCCAGCGCGCCGATAGGAATCAAACAAGAGGCTGGTGCCATAGGGGTCCTCGCGTAAACTGGATCCCATGTCGCTCGTATTCGCCTGGTTCTGATAGGCCATGAGCAGCAGAGTCGCGAATACAATTGCGAAAACGCCGCAGGCCAGCAGCGGACCTCGCCCATTGAGCACCACCCGTTTGCCCGCATTCTTTTTAGACATGGCTGAGGAACTCCCGCTGATGTTGGCAGTACGTCGCCACTGCCTCTGGCGTCAGCGCATGAGACCCGTACCAAACGCTATCGAACTGCCGCAGGCTACCCCGCAGTTTCTCAGGAATTTCCGCCCGTACCTCGACCGCTGCCTGCGGGCGGCGCCGCCAGCGCCGCGTAAACTCGGTGAGATATTCGCGATTGGTGCGATCCTGGCGGATCGTCAGCCATTCGCGCCGCGCTAGTCCCGCAAGCAAGCCGAAGTATGCCGCGCGTAACGCAAAGCGCAATTGGCCTTGGCATTCCAGGCGACTCGCCAGCGCGAACCATTCATCCTCAGAACGCTCACTCGCCGCCGTTCCCTCGTTGAGTTCGGGAAGGGGCGCAATTGGCGGCGACATGCTAAGCCGGGCCGGATTCGGTCGCCGGCGCAGCCAGAAGAACACACCTCCTGCTGCGAACGTCAGCAGCGCGACCAGCGTCAGCCACAGTCGAAGGTCCTTCAACTGCCACGAAGCGTGCCTTTGGTTTTCGACCGGTAGTCTCAAACCGCGGGGTAAAAGTCTGCGAAGAAAATTCCAGAAGGCATTCCAAGCACGGTCGATCTTCTGCTCGATCTTGACCAGGAACTTGTCAAACCAGGTGGCCGGACTGGGATGCTCAGCATCATGCCAGCGATAAATCGCGCGCTTTGATTCTTGATCCAGGGCTTGACGCAATGTTTGAATTCGTGCTGCGCGAGAGGAATTGCCTAGTGTCACACTTGTGCTCGGGACTGACGCCGCGCGCGCGCAAGCCATTGGGCATAGGCTAAGCAGAGTTGTGGCCAACACGAACAATCCAGCCGTGATGGCCTTGCGCAAAATTGGCTTGGATGAAATCATTTGCGCCTTCTTTAATTGCTCCCGCGGCAGACTAGCCAGTAACCCCCGTAGATCGTCTCCTTCCCTCCACGACCGCAAATGCTGATAAACAATCGCGAACGTGCACTTGACGACAGGGTCAATGGCCAGCCCTGCGACGGCTAACAAGGAAAGCCAGAACGCAGAACTTTGTACTAGGGCATAGATTCCCATTTGCGTGGATAAAAGAGTGTTCACGCCAAAAATTGAGTGAAAAAGCTGTGGCAGAAGCATTGCCAGGAGTAGGCCATTCAGCCATACGGCGATCCAGAGAGGAAGAAGCATGAGGAAAAGAAGCAAGCCGCCGCCGAACCATTGATTGGCGAGTGCCAGGCAGCCGCCAAGCGAATGCCTCTCCGCGCCATCTTCCGGCGCCTCAAGGCTGGCGAATTGCGAGGCACTGTAGAGCCATGTCGCCCCAGCGACGCTCGGCAGTGCGGTAAAGGCGGCAGCACTCAGGAAGATTTTCCACGCAAGCAGACGCCCCAGGGCCGCCGCCTGCGCGCTTGCGCCCCTAGGTCTCGATGGCGACATGTTAAACGCGCGGGCGCGAATGCGTTGCATGTAACTGCTGACCATGCATACGCGCAGCAGGTACGCTGCGGATAGTAATACGGCCTCCGTCAGTAGCGCTCCCTCAGATGTCCGAATCTGCCCGTTGGCCACCCACATCGGAATAAAACAAAGGATCAGCGGCACGGCGCCCGTGTAATAGCGCCA
>JAFAPG010000845.1 GCA_019247235.1 Acidobacteriota bacterium | reverse complement strand
GAGCGTGCGCTTGTCAGAAAGCTGAGGGATCAATCGTCGATGAGCTTGTCGATTCGGAAGCGATCCGGGTGTCGTTGGGACCTGGTTAGCTTGGGCGAAGTGATGCTGCGTTTTGACCCGGGCGATCGGCGGATCTGGACGACCCGGGTCTTTGAAGTGTCAGAAGGCGGAGGAGAATATAACGTCGCCCGGGGCCTGAAACGCTGCTTTGGCCTGAACACCGCGATCGTCACTGCTTTGGCTGACAACCCGGTGGGCCGATTGCTGGAAGATCTGATCTACCAGGGCGGAGTAGATCAAAGCCTGATTCGCTGGGTCGAGTACGACGGGGTGGGACGAAGCGTGCGCAACGGATTGAATTTCACTGAGCGCGGTTTCGGCGTACGCCCGGCGCTCGGCTGCTCGGATCGCGGCCACTCCGCGGCTTCCTCGCTCAAAGCGGGCCAGATCGACTGGGAGGAGATCTTCGGTCAGCAGGGCGCGCGCTGGTTTCATACCGGCGGGATCTTTTCTGCGCTTTCCGAGAGTACGGCAGAAGTGGCCATCGAAGCCATAGGCTCGGCGCGAAAACACGGTACGGTCGTGTCCTACGACTTGAACTATAGAGAATCGCTGTGGAAGGCGTTCGGCGGCAAAGAACGCGCCCAAGAAGTCAATCGCCGGCTGGCCCCGTTGATCGATGTCATGCTGGGCAATGAAGAGGATTTTTCCTCCGCACTGGGTTTTCGAGTCCAAGGTCTTGATGAGCAAATCTCGCGCATCGAGCGCGAGTCCTTTAAGCAAATGATGCAATCGGTAGCCCAGGAGTTTCCTTTCAAAGTGGTGGCCACTTCCCTGCGACGAGCATCGACGGCGACGCTAAACGACTGGGGGGCGATTTGTTACTGTGATGGCCAGTTCTATGAGTCGAGACCTTACGCGAATTTAGAGATCTTCGATCGGGTGGGAGGTGGCGACAGCTTTGCCTCGGGGTTGATTTACGGCTTTCTTTCCGGGCAAGAACCGCAGTGGGCGGTGGAATGCGGGGCCGCCCATGGAGCATTGGCCATGACTACCCCCGGGGACACCACCATGGTGACGCTCAAGGAAGTGAGTCAGTTGATGCGCGGTGCGGGAGCGAGGATTGCGCGATGACCGTGTCAGTCGAAGATGTCGCAGGCAAGATACGTGAGGTTGGCATCGTTCCCGTGTTACGCGCCAGCTCCTCGGAGCAGGCGCTCGTTGCCGCCGAGGCGGTTTCGCGCGGCGGAATTCCTATCGTAGAAGTCACCATGACGGTGCCGCGCGCTGTCGAGGTTATTGCTCAGCTCGCCCGCAGCGCGCGCACGAAAGTTCTCATCGGCGCGGGCACGGTTCTTGATGCCGAAACCGCCGAACGGTGTCTCGACGCCGGAGCGCTGTTTATCGTTAGTCCCGGACTGGACCGAGAGACCATTGAAGCCGTGAAAAGGCGCGGTGCCTTGATGATGGCGGGGGCGCTGACTCCGACCGAGGTAATCGCAGCGTGGAAGGGGGGAAGCGATTTCGTAAAAATTTTTCCCTGCGGGGCAATGGGCGGGGCGCGATACCTCAAGGCGCTCAAGGCGCCGCTACCCCAGGTGCCCATGATTCCAACCGGTGGTGTCAACCTCGAAACTGCAGGCGATCTGATCCGCGCTGGCGCCGAGGCCCTGGGCATTGGGGGCGAACTGGTATCGGCAGCCGCACTGGCCGCTGGCGATGGGGAAGCCATCGCCCAGGCCGCCAGACAGTACGTCTCGATTGTGCGGCAGACGCGGGAAGAAAATAAAGCTCAACGCTAGGCTGTGCACGATCGAGCCGGGACGGCAAAACTCCGTGGAAGAGAGCTGTGTCATACAATTGAGACGCCCCGGCCGGAGCCAGGGGCCTCGATGTGTTCTCATCGAGTGAGCGGCATCTCGATTGACGATGAATTCGTATAGACACGCCCGCGCTGATTCCGACGGAGAGAAACAGACGGCGGCACGGGCCGCGGTCCGATTGATCCGATCCGGCGATGTGGTTGGTTTGGGATCGGGTTCGACGGCTGCTCATGTGGTGCGCTTCCTTGCCGAGCGCGTTCGCAACGAGGGGTTAAGGGTTGTAGGGATTCCTACGTCGCAGCAGACGCGAAAGCTGGCCGAGCAGCTCAGTATCCCACTGACGACCCTGGATGAGATCCAGCAGATCGACATCACCCTCGACGGTGCCGATGAAATTGACCCCGACCTCAATTTAATAAAGGGGGGAGGTGGGGCGCTGCTTCGCGAGAAGATCATCGCTTCGGCCTCGCGGCGTCTAATCATCGTCGCCGATTCCTCAAAGACGGTACCTCATTTGGGCGAATTCCCCTTGCCCGTCGAGGTGATCCCGTTTGCCCAGCCCCTCATTCAAACCCGAATCTGTGCGCTCGGAGCCCGGGTTTGTTTGCGGCGCGATCCTGACGGTACGGCTTATGTCACCGATGAAGGGCACCATATCCTCGATTGCAGCTTTGGAGAGATACGAGAACCAGGCAATTTGGCGGCGAAGCTACGGGCTTTCCCCGGAGTGGTAGAGCATGGACTGTTTGTGGGTATGGCGGCAATGGCAGTGGTGGGGAAAGACCAGGAAGTGATTCAACTAGAGCGCGCAGCCCGATTCACCCGCGAATAGGCAATATTCAGGATTCAGAGATTCAGGTTTGTATTCGGCGTTCTAACCCAATGAATGCGTCCGGAAAGCGAACTTTCAACCGTGTTGAACAGTTCGGGTATGAACGCTTGAGAGACGCTTGAGGCGAGAACTCTCGTCTAGGATGAACCACACCGGGCGCGGCCCCGGACTGCCCTGGTTCAGGCTACGCACGACCAGAATGTTGCACCCGGTCCTGGCCGGGCCCGCATATCAAATAGGCGACTACTCGCTCGAAAGCCTACCCCACGTCCTCGCTCCAATTCTCGAGAGTCTTTTTCACAAAAGCCATAAACTGATCGGCCACGGCGCCATCGATGAGGCGATGATCGTAGCCGAGGGTCAAGTGCACGACCGAACGGATGGCAATCGAGTCGTTGCCTTCTTTATCCGTGATGACCAAAGGCACTTTGGTGATGCCCCCCACGCCCATAATCGCCGAGTTGGGCTGATTGATGATGGGCAGGCCAAAGACCGCGCCAAATTGGCCCGGATTGGTGACCGTGAAAGTCGAACCTTCGACCTCTTCGGGCTTCAACTTCTTCGAGCGGGCTCGTTCTCCGAGATCGGTGATGCCGCGCTGCAACCCCAGAAAGTTCAGTTCGTCGGCATGTTTCAGCACCGGTACGATGAGTCCCCAATCGAGGGCCACGGCGATTCCCATGTTCACATGACGGTGATAACGGATATTCTCCGCTTCGCTTGAGGAGTTCACGATGGGGAATTGTTGTAAGGCGATAATGGCGGCGCGCACGAAGAAGGGCATGAAGGTGAGGCGCGCGCCATGGCGCTGCTCGAAGCTGGATTTGAGTTTGTTGCGCAAATGTACGATCGGGCTCAGGTCCACCTCAAACATGCAGTGGACATGCGCGCTGGTACGCCGCGACTCGATCATTCTCTGAGCAATGATCTTGCGCATGTGGGTCAGAGGAACCAGTTCACCAGGAATCGGAGCGGGAGCTGCCGGTCGTGTGGGGGCCGGAGAAGCCACGCCACTGCCGGCCGGGGCACTCACGCCCGGAGCACGATACTCAGCCGCGGCTGCGCCTCCCCCGGGCTGAGCTTCGATAAAGGCGAGTATGTCTTGCCTGGTGATTCTTCCCCCCAGTCCGGTGCCAGGCACTTGGGCGAGATCGACGTTATGCTCGCGCGCAATCTTGCGCACCAGGGGTGAGGATCGGGCGTGATCATCCTCCTCCGGGGCTGAAGCGGCTGGCGGTGCCTCGGACACGGGCGTCGCCACGGCGGTACTGGGCGAAGATGTTGCCTTCTTCTCTTGCCCGGAAGAGGCAGACTTGGTAGTTGGGGCGGCCGTAGCGCTCTCCCCATCGGCCGCGATCGTGCCGACGACCGTGTTTACCTGCACGGTTGTCCCTTCGCTGACCTTGATCTCTTCCAGTACACCGGACGCCGGTGCGGGAATTTCGGCGTCTACTTTATCGGTAGAAATTTCAAACAGAGGCTCGTCGCGCTGGATCTTGTCACCTGGCTTCTTTAGCCATTTGGTGATTGTCCCTTCAACAATGGATTCTCCCATCTGCGGCATCACGATGTCGGTCGGCATAATCTCTCTTCCCCATTTCGTCCATGCGTCGGAGCGTCGCGCAAGCAGCCATTATAACGAAGGGGTGCGGCCGCCAGATTCGCTCGCTTGATTCGGAGAAGATGGAAGTTTCGAGCGGCGAGTTAATCCTCGTGCTCGTGGGCGCCGTGGTGCTCTTCGCTCTGGCGGCTCTCCGGCGCGACCCCGTAGGTTTTCTTCCAGTAGAGCTGAACTCCCGGAGAAAGTTTCGCAACCCGGCTGAGAAAGGCCGTGACTTTCCAGATGTCGGTGTCGCTTAAGGCGTGATTCCAGGCAGGCATTCCGGTGTAGCGCACACCTGTACGAATGGCGTAGTAGATGTGCCACTCGGGATCGTCCATCGGATCGAGCAGTAGTTGCGGTGGCGGCGGGTACAGCGAGTGTTGCAAGATGCTGGGCTTGTAATCCATGGTGCCATGACACAAGGAGCAGCTCTGGCTATAAATCTTGATTCCATCGATGAGATTGTCGTCGGTGGCCGGCAGGGGGTTAGTGGCGCGAGGAGCGTGGCGCTCCATCGAGGCATCTAGAGCGTTCATGGCCAGATGTTCCTCAAAACGCGGTGGAGTAGCGTCAGCTCTTGTGGGTATATAACCGAATTGAGCCACAATCAGCGCCGCGGCGAACAGGCCCGCAAAGGTCAAAATTACCCCCAGAGCAAAATTTCGCATTTTTCCTCTCCTCGTTCGTGATCAGCGCATCCCGTCGAAAGCCTACTACACAAACACGTGAAAATTGTCTTTCTCCAAACCAGATCGGTGGCTGGAAGTCAGAACAGCTGTTGGCCGAATGGCGGCCGTAATCGAGTTGTCGCCCAGCTCGCGCAGCTCAACTGTATTATGCCGCTAATATCGATGAAGCCAGCGCGCCTTCTCGACCACTTGACCGAGTTGAGGGAGAAAGCGCTCCTCCTGGGGCGGAGAAAAGGGCACTGGAGTGTCCAGCGCGGTGATGCGAACGATGGGTCCATCCAAATCATCAAACACTTCTTCATTGATAATGGCGGCGAGCTCACCGGCAATGCCTCCGGTTCGCGTATCTTCGTGCAGCAGGATTACCTTATTGGTCTTTTTAACGGTTTGAACGATGGCCTCACGATCAAGGGGGGCCAAGGTCCGCAGATCGATCACTTCTAGCTCAATGCCCTCCTTGAGGAGAAGGTCGGCGGCTTCTAGAGCCAGGTGCACCATAGCCGCGTAGGTGATGACGCTCAAATGTCGCCCCGCGCGAGCTACTCCGGCCTTGCCCAAGGGAACCAGGTAATCCTCTGATGGCACCTCGCCTTTGATCCGGCGATATAGATATTTATGTTCAAAAAAGACCACGGGATTATTGTCCCGTATCGAGGCCTTGATGAGGCCCTTGGCATCGTACGGGGTCGCTGGGCAGACAACCTTGAGGCCGGGATTGTGCACGAACCACATCTCTGGATTCTGCGAGTGAAAAGGCCCGCCGTGCACATTACCTCCGCTAGGGCCGCGCAATACCAATGGCGCTGGCGCACCCCATAGATAATGAGTTTTCGCGACCATATTGCTGATCTGGTTCATGGCACAAGCGATGAAGTCCATGAACTGAAACTCGGCTACCGGACGCAAACCGGTGAGAGAGGCGCCAAAGGCCGCGCCAACAATGGCCGACTCCGCAATCGGAGTATCGATCACCCGTTCCGGTCCGAAACGATCAATGAATCCTTCGGTGACTTTAAAAGCTCCGCCGTAAATTCCGATGTCTTCGCCCAAGCAGAAGACCCCTGGATCGCGTTCCATCTCTTCCCAGATTCCTTGGCGAATGGCTTCAAGGTAACTCAGTTGCGGCATACGGCAGAAAGTTTACTACGGAGGGGAATGTTTCATTCGTATCCAAGCGTCGGGCGGCGAAGACGTGGTCAATCGCTCGGGTCGGCGCGCTTGCCCAGCTTTGCCGGGCACGCTTATAGTTGCAAGCTGGGAGAAAGGGCTTGCGCCATTTAATCAATTGGCTTCTTAGCGCCTTGGCAGTTTGGGTAGTGTCGCGCCTCATTCCTGGCTTTCACGTGAGCAGCGCCCCTGCGGCATTGGTTGCCGCCCTAGTCATCGGTTTCGTGAATGCCACCTTGGGGCTGGTGCTGAAGATTGTCACCCTGCCGCTCACCATCCTTACCTTGGGAATCTTCTGGTTCATCATCAACGGACTGATGCTTGAACTTGCGTCCGCCATTGTCCCCGGTTTTCGAGTCGATACGTTCGCCTCCGCCTTTTGGGGAGCGATTGTATTGAGTCTGGTCAATATGCTGTTTCGCTGGCTTGCCGGAACCGGGCGCCGCGACGACTAAAGAGGTTACCCTGGTTACTGGAAATTGGGGTTGACTCTCCTTGCGCTCCGGCTAGACTTATAGACGGCTATCCCCCCGCCAGAACTTCAGTTGGAGCATCGGAAGATGGAGCACATCCTGCTGTCGCTCGTAGTGCAACTCTCACTGGCCTTTGGAGTTGCGGGATTGTTCTGGCCAGAAAAACTGGTGGCTGTTTTCGATGTTCTGATGTTTCCCTGGCCGGCGACG
>JAFAPG010000669.1 GCA_019247235.1 Acidobacteriota bacterium | reverse complement strand
GAGATAAATCCTCAGGTTCGCCTTGCGAAAGCTCGCCAGGGCCGGCCGCTCGTGCAGCCATCGTTCGAATCGCGTGGTCGGCTTGCGGCACATCCACCACAGCGCTATCAGCAAAAACACCCCAAAGGCCCCGGCAGCATAAGGTAGGAATGCTTTCAACGGTGAGTTTCTGATGAACAGGGCAGAGAGCAGGATCAGAAACGAGAAGACAATGCCATCAATGAAACCAAGGAACAGAAGAGTAAAGGTGCCCGCCAGCCACGGCGCATGTTTTCGGCGATGAAGAAACAACACCAGCGATCCGGCAGCCAGCAGGATGTTCACCACCTGAAGGAAATAGGACGCTGCGGTTGCCGGCATCACCTCGAAATAGCCGGTCTCCTCGTGGAAATAGCTGAACATTCGGGTGTAGAGAAGATTCTCGCCGAAGAACCAGATGCATAATGACAGCAAAGTAGCCGGGAAGAACCACAAAAGGTTTGCGGTTGCAATGCTCGACGCCAGTTTATGGAAGGGAATGCCGTGAATTTCGTACCAGATGAGGGCTCCGGCAATTCCGTAGATCAGAAAATTTTGGGCAATTGTCCGAAGAGCAGGCCGCCGCTTTGATCGCGGATTTCCAGTCATCGCAAATGCTTACGCGAAGAAAAAAACCAGTTTCGCGAACGATCATCCATCGGGCTGGCCGAAAAACCCGGCATTGCTCATTACTGCCTTATTTACTTCGGTCTGCAGCAATTTCCACGCCTCGCGCTAGTAGCTGCTAAACTATCTTTAGCGTCCTGATACCAATTCCTTTGCTTTTCCCCCATGGTTCGATGGCTTACAGAGGTTGACGAAAGGCGCGCCCTTCGGTGCGCCTTTTCAGCACAGCGGCTCTACCCCGAGTAGTGAATGCCACCCTTCCGGATTGAGGGCGGCGGTCTCAGGAGCGTAAAAAGGTTGCTGCGGGCGAATCTCAGGGAGCGAACTGCTCTCATTGTTGCGCGCGGCCCTCGCGCGAACAATCCCCTTCTGCTCATCAGCTGTTTTTGGCTCTTTCCTGGTGTTGATATGCGCTATCAACGACCAACGTACATCAATCAAACTGATTCTTTGGCATCGTTCGACTGACCCGGACCAAGTCACTCATCGACCCATCGTACACGATCTTCAAGGCGCACCGGC
The DNA here is from genome assembly GCA_019247235.1 of Acidobacteriota bacterium. Lineage (GTDB taxonomy): Bacteria > Acidobacteriota > Terriglobia > Terriglobales > Acidobacteriaceae > Gp1-AA145. The sequence goes on along the minus strand of JAFAPG010000669.1, from coordinate 4,000 downwards.
AGCTTCTGAGAGCAGCATCCTGAACCGAACCGGGCGTTCGAATATCTTAAACGCGATTACCCGAAGCCGCTTGCGCGCCCTCTTAAGGGCTGCAAGGCTTCAGGTGAAAACCGGATGGCGGCTGATCGCGGATGTTGCCTCAGGCTCGATGCCGTCTCAGAATCAATCGAATTACGGTTTCCGTGGCCGGATGATTGGCCCATGAACGACGGGTGTCTTTACTAACTCTATGGCAGCGATCACGTTCGACGGAGTGACCAAGAGCTTTTCTCGCCAGGGGCGGCAGATGCTGTTGCGCAGCTTTTTGAAGCCGCGGCTGAAAAAGCGCAACCGGCTGATAGCTCTGCACGATCTTTCGTTTGAACTCGAGTACGGTCAGAGCGTCGCTGTCGTTGGCCGTAATGGCGCCGGCAAGAGCACGCTGCTTAATCTCATCGCCGGACTCTTGCGGCCGGACAAGGGCAAAGTAAGCGTTGCGGGCCGGCTGGCTGCCATGCTTGACCTCGGCGCAGGCTTCCATCCCGACCTGACCGGCGCTGAAAACCTGTTCGTCAATGCCGCATTGCTCGGACTCAGCCGCAAGGAGGTCGACCAACGCTACGATTCGATTGTCGAGTTCTCCGGGCTTGGTGACTTTATCGACCAGCCGATGCGCACTTATTCGTCCGGGATGGTCATGCGGTTGGCTTTTGCCGTGGCGGTCAATGTCGACACGGACATCCTCGTCATCGACGAGGTGCTGAGCGTTGGCGATCCCAGCTTTCAGGAGAAATGTTTTGCCGAAATTTTGCGCCTCAAAGAGTCAGGGGCGCTCTTCATCTGTGTTTCACATGCAACCGGGGTACTGCGCCGCCTCTGCAAGCGGGCACTGTGGCTGGAACAGGGAGAACTGGTAATGAACGACGATATCGACGACGTGATGCATTCGTACGAGCGCAACAGCCGCGGTGTCCAGATTCGCACCTCATGAATTTTTCTCCCGGGCTTTGGGTGCTGTCCCGCACATATTCTTACAAGAGCTAAAGTCATTCTGAGCACATTACGCGGGCGGACCCGCGACACGAGATGAAAGAAACTGACCGCGGCTCCCTGTCTGCCCCTCGCCCGTCCCTTTGCGGGAGAGGGTAAGGGTGAGGATTCTGCCGCTATGGTGTAGGAAAATCGGCGCAAAGCCTGCGGGGGTCGACCGCGCTTGGTGCCACAACAGTTTCTTAGATTAGCAGCCTGTGATTTATCGATTGGTCTATTCTCTCACCGATGTTGCCGGTCCATACCGCTCGGCCGCCTCTACCGGATAGGGAGAGGCCTTCGGAGCTGCGGCCGAGCACTAGCGCGACTGTGACTCCTGAATGCGACTCCTGTTTCTTGAGAGAGCGTAGCGAAGAATCTCGCGGCCGCTATCTTTGCGGCCGTGATGATAATTTTTCCCGCGAACGCATCGGATCACGCGGCAAAAGAATGCCGCGCGTGATCCGTAGCCGGTCTTGAGGACTTGCCTCGCAGGACGAAGGAACTCGCTCAGGATGACTTGGATGTGCGCTAACTGATTATGGAGTATCACATCCGGCTCGAAGACCTACCTGCGCAAATTACAGAGAAGTCCGGGAGGATCATCCCGGACACAAGTTCTGGCTGTGAAGACTTGCATAATTTGCCGACGCAATGGAAACATCTGCGTAGACCAAGGAAGGCATATTCCACATGCAGTTGGGCTATTTCACCGAACGGCCGTATCGCTGGTTACCCGAAGAAGAGCTCCTGAAAAACCGCGCGTTTTTCGCGATCTCCAACCGCTTTTTCGATCGTGAAAAGGCCGCCGACGACTACCGCTACTATCTTGACGAATATTGCTACGCCGAGGATCTCGGCTTCGATGTGCTCGCATTGAACGAGCATCATGGCAATCCCATCTGCATGGGCTCCGTGATGAACGTCGAGGCTGCGGTACTCGCCTGGCGCACCAGCCGTGCGCGGCTCGTTCTCGTCGGCAATCCGTTGCCGGTGATCAAACATCCGTTGCGGATGGCCGAAGAGCTGGCCGAAATCGACTTGATCTCGCGTGGCCGCCTGGTCACCGGTTGGGTGCGTGGCGCCGGTTCCGAGCAGATTTTCAATAATGCCAATCCGGCTTACAACCGCGAAATGTTCAATGAGGCCCATGACTTCATTGTGCAGGCGTGGACCAGGCCTGGCCCATGGCGCTATGAGGGCAAACATTTTCATTATCGCCATGTTAATCCCTGGGCGCTGCCCTATCAGAAGCCGCATCCGCCGATGTGGATTCCGGGCACGCTTAGCCCGGAAACCGTCCAATGGTGTGCCGAACACCGTTATCCGTATATCGGACTCGGCATCCCACTCGCTCCAACCTGTGACCTGTGGGACTTCTATGCCGACGAGGCCGCAAAGCACGGCTACCAGGCGGGCCCGGAGAACTTTGGTTATATGATTGCGACTGTGCTGGCCGACACCGAGGAAAAAAGCCCAGGAGCTCGCACGCGGGTTTGTCTATGGTGGCGGTCAAAACGCATTTTCTGCGCCTCAGTTCACCAGTCCTCCTGGCTATAACTCCAAGGCGGCAATCCGCATCATGGCCAGCCAGCAGGCCAGCGCTTGGCTCGGTCTGACCGGAGAGAAAGTCAAGGAGCAGATGACCGGCGAGGCCGGTGATATCGACTATGACGAGATTCGCCGCAAGCTCCACAGTGCCTTGCTTCGGGCACAGAACAGCCTGCAGGTCATCGTCGGGACACCGGCCACCGTAATTCCGAAGATCAAAACTATATTAAAGGTGCTCCGTACCGGCATCTTTATCATACTTAGTATTCAGGGCCAGGTCGGCAATGACGATCGCCGCACCAGCATGCGCCTGTTTGCGCAAGAGGTGATCCCGGCGCTCAGGCAATACGCGCATGACATCGCTTTATACGATCCGTTTCAACGCACTCCCGGGTCGGTAAAACTGAATTCCGGAAGCCAGCGACTACCGGTTGTCGACCGTTCCGCACTGGCTGAACTGAAGCTCAATTAGTCATCCTTGCTTCCGGATTGCGAAAACGAAATTCCACTGCCCATGCGCTACCCTGCTTCCAATGCGCCCGCTGGCCCACAACTGGGCAGCCCGTTTACCGGCGGTGATGAATCACTGCTCTGATCGTCGGGTCAATAATGATTTAAAGAGGGAAGTGTCCAGGCGTGAGCTCGCTTCGATTTATGGAGATCATTGCCTGCGGATTTGGGCACTATCACACGCGTTTCGCGACGGCGGCGAGTGGTGAGTGGTCGAGATGTTTCCAATAATACAACGACGGCATGGTCAATCAGGAGGCGCTTAACTTCTGCAGCAGCGCCTTCGCTTCCTTCAGATCGGCGGTGTCGAAGCCCTCAGTGAACCAGCCGTATATTTTTCGAAGCATCGAGGCAGCTTGCTTGCTACGCCCTTGCCGTACGAGCAGCTTGGCCAACGGAATCACTGCTCGCAGCTCGTCTGACTTCGCCTTCTGCTTCCGCGCAAGCTCCAGCGCGGTACTAAAACATTGCTTGGCGTTTCTCAGTCCGTCCGCGTTTTTCATTAAGAATATCTGACCCTTGATTAGATGTAGCAAATAGAGGTCACCGAACGTTTTCGCCTGAGTAGCGAGGCCCAATGCTTCATCAATCTTACTGAGCCCCTCATCAACTCGGCCTATCTTGCCGAGAGCGAGGGCAAAGAACCCGGAACCGTGGACCCTCTCATCCATTGGTAATGCCTCTATCAAGCTGTAGAGGCTATCATATATCTTTATAATTCCCTGATCGCCGTGTCCTTCGTCCACCAGTGCGAAGCCGAGAAAAACTGACGCCTTTGCCATCATTGGCTTGAAGGCTTGCTGATTCGACAAAGTAGACAGCTCCTCCCATAACTCCTGTGCCGCCAGTTTATTTCCTCGTCTCCAATACAGCTCACCTGCGAAGCCAAGTACCCAAGCAAGGGTAAATTGATGAGACAGAGCTCTTGCCA
>JAFAPG010000025.1 GCA_019247235.1 Acidobacteriota bacterium | reverse complement strand
CCTTCCTCCCTCCTCGCCGCCTTCCGGGCCGAGATCAATGATCCAGTCAGCGTTTCGAATCACGTCGAGATTGTGCTCAATGATGACCACTGTATTGCCAAGATCGGTAAGCCGATGCAAAACCTCGAGCAGCTTGCGCACATCATCAAAGTGCAGCCCCGTCGTCGGCTCGTCAAGTAGATAGAGAGTACGCCCGGTCTGGCGTTTGCTCAATTCCCGCGCCAACTTAATTCTTTGCGCCTCCCCTCCCGAAAGAGTCACGGCCGATTGCCCCAGGTGCAGATAACCGAGCCCAACGTCGACCAGCGTTTGCAGTTTCTGGCGGACCTGGGGAATGTTCTCTAGCACGAGCAGCGCCTCAGAAACCGGAGTCTCCAGCAAAGCGGCGATTGAAAATCCTTTGTACTTGACCGCCAAGGTTTCCTGGTTATAGCGCTTGCCCCCGCAGAGCTCGCATTGCACATAGACATCGGGAAGAAAACTCATCTCAATGCGCCGTTGGCCTTCTCCCTGGCAGGCTTCGCATCGCCCGCCGGCGACATTGAAGGAGAAACGCCCCGGCCGGTATCCGCGCTCTCGTGATTCGGGCAGCATGGCAAAGAGGTCACGAATATGAGTGAAAACTCCGGTATAGGTTGCCGGATTGGATCTTGGCGTACGCCCGATTGGCAGCTGATCGATGCGAATCACCTTGTCGACGTTCTCTGCCCCCAGGATCGAGCGGTGCTCGCCGGCTTGTTCGCGGGAGTGATACAGGGTCTTGGCTAGGGCACGATACAAGATGTCATTGACCAGCGTCGATTTCCCTGAACCCGAGACCCCCGTCACAACGTTAATTACCCCTAGAGGGAAGGTGACGTCCAGATTTTTTAGATTGTTCTCACGCGCTCCGAGCACCGTGAGTCCATGTCCATTGATCTGCCGTCGTTCCGACCGCATTTCGATTCGCCTTCGGCCCGAGATGTAGGCTCCGGTTAGCGATCCCGGAACGCCTGTGATCTGATTGGGCGTGCCGCAGGCAACGACTTCCCCTCCATGCCGTCCCGCCCCTGGACCGAGATCAATGACATAATCAGCCCGGCGAATGGTCTCTTCATCATGCTCGACCACTAACACGGTATTCCCCAAATCGCGCAATTCAGCCAGAGCATTAAGTAATCGGCCATTGTCGCGGTGATGTAGGCCAATGGATGGCTCATCGAGCACATATAAGACGCCACGCAGCTTCGAGCCAATCTGCGTCGCCAAACGAATCCTTTGTCCTTCTCCACCGGACAGAGTTGCCGCCGAACGGTCGAGCGAAATGTAGCCTAGGCCAACCGCATGCAGGAACTCGAGCCGTTCGACGATCTCCTGTACGACCCGACCTGCGATCTGGGCCTCGCGCCCACTCAGTCTGAGCGCCTGCGCACGTTTAAGGGATGAGGCAACCGGCAGGGCAGTGAACTCGGCAATGGACATGCCGGCTACGCGGACGGCCAAGCTTTCAGCGCGCAACCGTCTGCCGCCACAAGCTGCACAATCGGTCGCTGACATGTGCTCCATGAGCCAGTCGCGGTAAGTTTCCGAAGATGATTCGTCCAAAGCGTTCTTCAAGTAACCGAAAATACCCAGGAAACCCGTCTTCCCCCGTCCTTCGGGTTCGCCATAAAACAACAAGTTCTGGATTCTTTCCGGCAGCTTCTCAAGTGGCATGCTGAGATCAAGAGCGTAAGCCGCAGCCACGATGTTTACCTGACGAATGAGATTCTGAGACGCGGAACCCGGGCCCAAGGCCCCTTCGAGCAAAGGTTTCGACCAGTCGTTGATCACCTTGGCCGGATCGAAATCAAATTTGCTACCGAGACCATGACACTCGGGGCAGGCCCCATAGGTGCTATTGAAGGAAAACGACCGCGGCTCGAGCTTGGGTACGTCAATACCGCAATCCGGACAAGCCAGGCGCTCGGAGTAGAGCTGCTCTTCCCCGTTCACAATGCAAACTTCGACCAGGCCCCCAGCAAGCTTCATAGCCAAACTAATCGAGTTTTCTAAGCGCGATTCAATGCCGGCTTTGACCAGCAGTCGGTCTATGACCACTTCAATGGTATGGTTTTTCCGTTTATCAAGCGCAATCTCATCTTCCAGGCTGACCAGTTCCCCGTCCACCCGAGCGCGTGTGAACCCATGTTCAACCAGCTTTTCCATTTCCTTTTTGAACTCGCCTTTGCGACCGCGGACAATTGGGGCTAGGACCATCACTCGGTCTTCGGGCTTAAGCGCCATCACCCGTTCGACGATTTGAGCAGCACTCTGGCGAGAGATTGGCCGCCCGCACTGCGGGCAATGGGGAACGCCGATCGAAGCAAACAGCAGGCGCAAGTAGTCGTAGATCTCGGTGATGGTTCCAACTGTCGACCGGGGACTGCGGCTGGTGGTTTTTTGTTCGATG
>JAFAPG010000446.1 GCA_019247235.1 Acidobacteriota bacterium | reverse complement strand
CCTCAATGACGAGCGCCGCCGAGGTTACCTCCATCATCTCCGCCGCGCGCGCCACAAAACCGCGCGCCGAGTCTGGGCGGCGCAGTAGGGAGTGCATCTCGAGCGCCAAATGGGTGAGAGCCTCGGTCTTCTTGCGCAGAATTTCAGAGAGTAGAAGATTTCGGCTCACTTCAAGAGCCACGGTCACTTCGGCCGCTAAGGCCTTGGCGCGGCGAATATCTTCGGCTGAAATAGGCGAACCATCGACCCGCTCCATCAAGCCGAATAACCCCAATCGTTCTCCGCTGGTGCCGACCAGAGGCACCGCTACAAATTGGCGGACATTGAAGGCCGCCAGGATTTCCTGGTCGCCCCCTGAGCCCCGCGAGCGGTCATCGACACAGAGAATCTCCTGCCTGGTGACGGCATCGGCAAGCAGGCTCTCCGGGATCGAAGAACCGTCGGCCTCGGGTTTCCCGCCGTAGGTCCAGCGCAGCTGAACCTTGTCATGATCCATTAAGCCCAAAAAAGACCGTGCAAAGCCCAAAAAGTCGCTGGCTCGAAGCAAGAACTTCTCCATAAATTGATCGAGATCGGCCACCGAAGCGAGTTCTGAGGCGATGCTTACGATTTGATGGAGTTCGTGGGCCTGGGCGCGAGCCTTCGAATAGAGTTCGGCATTGGAGATGGCAAGGGCGGCAAAGCTGGTCACTACCGGCAGTAGGGATCGCTCTTCCGCGGTAAAGGGTCCCTGACGGCGTGGGTAGACGAGCACGGCGCCTTCTTTACTCGAGGTACGAAAAGGCGCGGCGAGTAGCGCGCCCGGAGGCACCAGATCACCTAAGGAATGGGATCCGGGATCGATGGACACGCTGATGGGAACGCCGGCCAGGACCGCGCGTCGGGCAAGATCAGCGGCAAAGTGGAGATCCTTGCGATCGTAGCGGGAGCGAATCGAAATCGCGGCAGCGGGATTCTCCGTGGCTATCGCCCACAGCTCGTAGCCACTGCTTTCCCGCACTAGCACGCAAATCAGTGGCGTTCGCAGCAGCACTCGCAGACGGTTGGCCACTGCCTCAACCAGCACCCCCACATCCGGCTCCGAGTGCAGACTCTGCGCCACCTCGGCCAGAATTCCGGCCCGGCGCTGCTCCTCCCGCCCCGCTTCCGAGCGACGAATGGCTTCAAAAAATCCACCCATCTGAGCCACGATAATCGTGGCTTTGGCCACATGGTCGTCGGTAAAAAAATAGGGCTCGGAATTGTGGCCAAAGACCGCCGCGCCCAGCACTTCCCCCGATACGATCAGGGGAACCGCCATGATCGAACGCAGGTTGAACTCCGCCGTCAGCGGATATTCGGCGCTTCGCAGGGCGTTCAGATACATGGGTTTTTTTTGGTGAATCGTTTCGTGGGCGATGGCACTATCGGCAGTTCGCAAGCGCCGATTGCGAAAGTGCTCCGCCATCCAGCCGTCGGCTTCCGCGCCCCAGAGTTGATCGGGCGGCAGAAATTGCCAGAGATAGATACCACTCACTTGAAAATAGGCGCGCGTCGAGGAACAGAATCGTTGGAGGAGTTCGGCGGAGGAGAGAGCTTCGGCAGCCGCGGCAGAGAAATCTAGCAAGAACCTTTGAAAGGAATCGTCCTCCGCGCCCGCGGAGTATCTGGCTATAGTCTGTTCCGACCCTCTCGTCAGACGCCCCCCTTCCACCCAACGTCTCAGCCCGTAATTCGCTCAAGTTATTGAATTAATTGGACTCTATCTTGCGATCTCAATTTGAGTCAAGGGAAATTGCCGACGCTGAGACACCAAAGGAACCCCTCTCGCCATGTCTTAAATGTATCGAACTGAGACATTGCTTTAGGGGCTTGAGACCGTCCCTAGGGGCCTGGCGAGCCTTCTCGAGCCCTGAAATCACCAGCAAGTTGCTGAAAACGAACACTCCAATCTTTCGTACCCAACGAAGGAGGGTGGCTTGGTAACGCTGTTGCAGTGTGTCAGGGGATCTCTCATTCCAAAGGGGAATTGTGGCTTTCCAGAGAATCTCCTGCCATGCGCGTTGTTTGCTTCTGGCGGTGTTGGTGTTCAGTGGTCTGGTCGGGGGGCTCGTTCACCTGCCATCGCTCTATGCCCAGGATGGCATTGAGCGCAAGGTAAAGACTCGGGTCAATCCCATTTATCCCGACATCGCCCGCCGCATGGGTATAACGGGCAGCGTCAAGTTGCAGGTAGTGATCGCTACCAACGGAACTGTCAAGGACACGAAAGTAATTGGTGGTCACCCGATTCTAGTCAACGCCGTACTGGATGCAGTGAAAAAATGGAAGTTCGAGACGGGCAGCGAGGAAAGCACCGGCACGCTGGAATTTAAATTTGAACCGGGCACTTAGCCAGTCGGGCAAGGGCTTCCAATAGTGGAGAACTAGCATGTCCATGCGCAACACGTTGTATCGCAACTTTGGCTTTATTTTGGCCATGGTGGTGTTCCTGTTTCTGGTCACTTGGTTCGCCGTGCATCGCGAACACCTCGCCAAAGTTGCGGCCGGGGAAGCTCTGGAAATGTCGGACAACACCGCTCAAATCCGTTTCCAGCTTATGCAAAACCGCCTTTATTTGAGCAACTACCTGCTCAGCGGCGATAGTCGTGAAATTGATCACATGAACGCCGGCTTTCGTTCTCTCAACGATGAGCTACAACACGGTTTGAGGCTAGCCAGCTCCGACCAACAACACTCGGCGCTTGAAAGCGTTGGCAAGAATGAGACCGATTGGCTCAGCGACTTTGCTCAACCCATGATGCAGAAACGTCGTGAAGTCGATGCCGGCAATGCCACCGTGGCCGATCTGCAGATCTTCTACTTGCAGAAGGACGCGGCCACGTGGCTGAAGAACTCGACCGATCCCTTGAATGTGGCCGACAACGAAACTCGGCACATCTTGGAGGAACGACGCAAAACTGACGAAAGCGCGGGCACCTGGACGGTGATTGTCGCCTGCATCAGCACGTGTGTGGCGTTGGTGCTGGGCGTGGTTATCGCCTACAAAACCTCGCACTCGATCACCAATCCTCTGTCCTCCTTGATCAAGGTGGCGCGGCAAATCGGAGAAACCGGGGACCTCGACCATGAGATCGACATCCGTCGCGACGATGAGATTGGACAGCTAGCGCGCACCTTTGGCGCCATGGTGACCTACTTAAAGGAGATGGCGGGGGTATCAGAAGCCATCGCCGGGGGGAATCTTTCGGTGGATGCCCAGCCGCGCTCGAAAAATGACATCTTGGGGAATGCCTTCGCCAAGATGACCGAAGGTCTGCGCGGGCTGGTGCGCAATGTGCGGGACGCGGCCTCGCAGGTCGCCAGCGCCGCTACCCAGGTTGCCGGCGCCTCCGACGAGTCGGCCAAGATCAGTCTGCAAACTTCTTCCGCCATCGATGAAGTGACCAGCACCATGCATGAGATGAGCGTAAACGTTCAAAACATGGTGAAGAGCACTCAGGTGCAGGCATCGAGCGTAAGTGAGACTTCTGCCTCCATCGATCAAATGGTGGCCTCCATCCAACGGGTAGCC
>JAFAPG010000440.1 GCA_019247235.1 Acidobacteriota bacterium | reverse complement strand
TGCAGCAGCCAAAGAGCACGTGCTGGCAGTTATCGATCACCTCCTTCGTGGCTGGGAGCTCATACGAGGAAGCTCGGCCACCCAAGTAGGGGCGACGTTCGAACAGGGTAACGCGGAAGCCGCTGTCGGCCAGGGCGCAACCGGCGGCCAGTCCCGCCAGTCCACCACCAACGATAGCGACGGTAGGCTGAGGGGACTCCATCAGGAAATTCGCTGCAGCAGTCCTTTGCCGAGAATGGTCATCTTTTCCCTCAGGCTGAGGCTAATTCTGCGGCGGAAGACATCGTAGCGGAGCCGGGCGATTTTTTCGAGCAGTGTACGATAAATGGTTACCAGCACCCATAGCGCCGGTTGACTATCTTCGGTGATCAACGATAGAAGCTGGTCGGCCGCTCGATAATTCTCAAAGGCGCGCTGAGCCTCAAATTCCAACAGTGGGCGCCAGCGCTTACTGTCGACCCGTCCTTTCAACTCTTCCGCCGAAATGCCGAACTGTTCTAAATCCTGTTCTGGCAGGTAGACTCGCCCGAGTGCGGCGTCTTCCTTGACATCGCGAATGATATTCGTCAGTTGAAAAGCCAACCCGCAGCGCTCGGCTAGCGGCTCGGCCGCCGGGTCGGTATAGCCGAAAATGCGAATGCAAACCAGACCTACCACCGAAGCCACGTGATAACAATAGCGCTCAAGATCTTGAAAGCTGCGGTAGTGCAGCTGGAGGTTGGAGCTGGCCTGGGGCTCGCGATTATCGACGGCGTCCATGGCCGTGCCAAACGCCAGCCCGTCGAGCAGGCCCAAGGGAATGTGGAAACGCCGTTGGGCATCGGTAAGTGCCAGTAAGATAGGATCATCGGTTGGCATTCCAGCCTGCGCGGCATGAAAAGCCTCAACCCAAACGTCCAGTTTCTGCCGACGTTCGCTTGCCGGGAGCCAAGGATCATCCGCAATGTCATCGCAGCGCCGCATAAAGGCGTACACCGCACACATGGCTTGGCGCTTTCGCTTGGGCAGAACCAGGAATCCGTAATAAAAGTTCTTGGCCTTGGCGCGGGTAATGCCACCACACACTGAGTAGGCCATGTGAAGCTGAGATTCGGTCGGGATGAAAGGCGAGGAACCTTGCACCAGCGTGCTCATAGCAATCTATGCCAAGCGGCGCGAGCCACCAGCATCAGCTTGCGCGACTTTGAGATGCGTGGACGACGTCCCAACACGGCAAAACTTTGTCGCTCAATGGCATTCAGAATTTCCTGACCGCCACGGGTAAAGAGCTCAATATCGAGGGCCAAGGCGCGATTGACGCTCTTTGCCAAAGGCAACCCGCGGATGAAGTATTCCCGAGCGCGCTCCACCTCAAAGCGCATCAACTGACGAAACTCGTTGCTATTGTCCCCGGCGGCGATGTCGGCCTCATCCACCCGGAAACGCCTGAGGTCCTCTAGGGGAAGATAAATACGTCCTTTCCCAAAGTCGACGCTTACGTCCTGCCAAAAATTCGCGAGCTGCAGTGCTGTGCAGGTGAAATCGGAAAGCTCTTGGCGCTCCCGATCACGATAGCCGCAGAGATATAAAACCAAGTGTCCGACGGGATTGGCCGAATAGCGACAGTACTCGAGCAACGCTTCGAAACCTGGGTAGCGGGTTACGCTCTGGTCTTGACGAAAAGCTCGCAGCAGATTGGCCAAAGTTTCTTTTGGGATGTCAAACTGCCGTATGCTCGTGGCCAGGGCAACAAAAACTGGATGCCGGCTGCGACCTTCATAGCAGGCATTCAGCTCATCTTCCCATTCGTCGAGCAGAGCAAGCGAAGCCTCTCGATCGCCCGTTTCGTCTCCCAAATCATCGGAGATTCGGCAATAGGCGTAAACGTTAAAAAAATGCTGTTGCAGGGGCTTGGGCAGAAACCAGGTGGCCACCGAGAAATTTTCATAGTGGCGGCGTGCCAAACGTCGGCAGTAGGCGTAGGCCTGCTGCACCGAAGGCGCCTGGGTGGGAATAGCATACTCACGAGGCAGCAGCCGCCAGATTGAATTCGCCGTGCTCATGCTTCAAATCTGCCCCTGGAAAATCTAAGCAGCGCGGACCAAGCTTCGAACACCAGGTCATTGTCCGGGAATGATGGCCGTCTTGATGTCCCCATTCCGGTTCATCATGCGCTCAAGGACCTGCTGCAGACGCGAAAGCGGGGCCTCCCCGGTTATATAGTCGGTGGGACGGATCTTCTTTTCCGCAATCAAGGCGAACGCTTTTCGCACGCTATCGGGCGTGTGATGGAAGGTTGCCTTCAAGGTTACCTCCGAGTAGTGCAGCCGGTTCGTATCCAGCTCGACCAGAGTGCCTTTTGCGCATCCCCCAAAAAAGTTGACCGTGCCGCCTTTGCGTACCATTTCCGTTGCCCACACCCAGGCTTCAGGTCGTCCTACCGCTTCAACCACTACATCGGCGCCGCGACCGCCAGGCGAGAGGGCGCGAACCATTTCGATCGGCCGCTCGACCGAAGGGATGTGCACCACTTCATGGGCCCCCATGCGGCGGGCATCGGCGATCTGCGATTCCCGTTTAACCACGGCAATCACGTTGCAGCCCACAGCTTGTGCGACGTGTACGAACATGAGCCCGATCGGACCCCCGCCAATCACCGCTACCGTATCTCCGATTTCTACTCCCGTCTCATGCAGGCCACGCAACACGCAAGCCAGCGGCTCGACCATGGCGGCGTCTTCAAAGCTCACATGCGAAGGGATAATCAGAGTATTCAGCTCAACGATGCGGCGGGGTACGCGAATGTACTCGGCATAGGCTCCATTGTTAAATAAGAGGTCTTCGCAAAGGTTCTCCTGGTGTCGGGCACAGTAGAAGCAGGTCTGACAAGGGGCAGAATTAAGGGCGACGACCCGCATGCCTTTCTTGAACCCGTGCACTGCGGCCCCGGTTTCTTCGATGGTTCCCGCAAGCTCATGGCCAAACAACGCTGGAGGCACAATCATGCGCGCATGGTAGCCGCGTTGATAAACCTTAAGATCGGTCCCACAGGTCAGGGCGACATGTACCTTAACCAGCAGCTCGCCCTGCTCAACCCGAGGTATAGGAACGCGCTCAATTTTGACGTCCTCTTTTCCGTAGAGGACGGCGGCTGTCATTTTGCCAGTCACTGCTGTCCTTCCTGGGAGGGCTGAACTACGATTTTCATCGTGTTCGGCTGTGGATGCGCCGCCCAGTTCAAAGCCTCAACCACTTTATCCAGAGGGAAACGATGGCTGATTAACTTCTCGAGCGCCATCTGGTGTCCCATTACAAACCCCACCGCCTCATTCGCCAGATCAATGGATGCACTGTAGGATCCGATCAGCGTCTTTTCGTCCACGCAAACCGCTGCCGGATCAAACGGCGTCTGGCCGTGCTGCGTTTGCGCGAACAAGAGAACTCGTCCGCCGGGACGAACGGCATCCATTGCGGTTTGGATCAAGCTATTGCTTCCGACCGCCAGAATCACGGCGTCGGCGCCCCGGTTCTCAGTCTGTTTGAGCGTCTCCTGAACCGGGTTGTGCCGCGAAGCATTGATTGCGTTTTCGAGTCCGAATGCTTTGGATATTGTAAGCCTCTGCTCGTATAAATCGGAAGTGACTACCCTAGCCCCAGCCCGCTGGGCCAATACGCTCAATATGATGCCAATCGGACCCTGGCCAAGCACCAGAACCGTCTCCCCGGGCTCAAGCCTGAGACGTTTGATCCCTTTCAGGCAGGTATTTACGGGCTCGAGGAAAGAGGCTTGTTCAAAGGACACGCCCTCGGGGATACGGATCGCGCCTTGGCTTACAATCCAGTCCATCACCCGAACGTACTCGGCAAAGCCTCCCCCGGAAGGCTCAAAGCCCGCCGTACAGCCCACTTTTTTGTAGGTCGCGCACTGGGCATAGGTTTGGTGCTGGCAATAGTAGCAATGCCCACAAGGGATGTGGTGGAAGACGACCACGCGGTCGCCCGAGGAGAATTCCTTTACCTTCGAACCGGCCAAGGCCACCACCCCGGCCGTTTCATGTCCAAAAATACGCGGCGCGGAGTGGGATCCGGTGGCGATCTTTTTCAAGTCGGTGCCACAAATGCCACAGGTATCGACCCGGAGGAGAATTTCTTCCGGCCCAATCTCTGGCACCGCCACCCGTTCCAGACGGACATCGTTTACGCCGCGATAGACCGCGGCCAGCATGTTTCTCGGAACCCTCCCCGCGAAGCGTTCTTCCCTCAATTGTCGGGCGGTCGCCATGTCAGGTTTTTGGCTCAGTTGTTCTAGGAACTATTGTATGGGTCAGCGCACTTGGACGCAGCCAGGCGCAGAGGTTTTGCGCCGCCATTCGGCTATTTTGTGCCAGGCGTACAACTCGCAGCCAAAGCCACGGACGCAAGGCCACGTGCAGTAAAAAACCGCCGCTTGAAAAATGGCCATGGTGCACAAATTGCGACATCTCCGGAATTTCAAAGTCCAATTCATCGGCGATCGAGCGGATCGCCAAGAACGGTAGATTGTGGAACTCGGCCGCCCGAGCCACCGCCGCCGATTCCATATCTATGGCATGCGCGCCGTAGGCTTGCGCCAGACGGTGCTTTTCCGCCACGCCGGCGATCTTGCTGTGGCTGGCCAGAATAGTTCTTGCCCGAGCCGTGCCGCCGACCGGGGCCTGCTGAATGGCCGTGGGATGGCGGCTGCTGTCTTCGGTGTCGATCACCATAGCTGGAAAGATAATGTCGCCGACACCCAGTTCAGCAACCAGGGCGCCGGACACTCCGGCCGAGATCACCAGCTCGGGAGAAAACTTGATAATGATGGCTTCAGCGGCGCGGCGCGCCTGCTCGGCCCCTATCCCTCCACAAACCGCAATGGCGTGCTCTGCCTCATAGAACGTAAATTCCCGATTTTCATGTTCCAGCTTTCGTGCTGGCCAACTTTTGATCAGAGGGTGAAGTTCGCGTTCCAGGGCAGCCACAATGGCAACTTTTTTAGGCAGTTTCATCGAATCGCGCTCTGTCTTACCATCCCCGCGCGGGTCCCTTTATACGTAGCCGTGCTGACGAAACCAGTCGACCGCGCGGGCCAGCGCAGCTTCGACCGGCACGATGTCCCATCCCAGCTCACGTTCGGCCTTGGCCGAGGAGACGAACATCTTTTTTCTTCCCATGCGTACAGCGTCAATAGTTGCCCGTGGCTCGCGGCCGCGCATCCGACCCGTCCATATCTCATCCGCAACCCCCGTGGCCAAAGCTACGGCATAAGGCACGCGCAGACGTGGCGAAGGCAATCCGGTCAGCGCGGCCAACTTGTCGAGAATTTCCTTCAACGTGAGATTTTCCCCGCCGAGAATGTATCGCTCGCCCCTGCGGCCCTTTTCAAGAGCTTGGACATGGCCGACCGCGCATTGCTTTACATCCACTAGATTGAGTCCGGTATCCACATAGGCTGGGAACTTCTTTTTCAAGAAATCAACCACAATTCGGCCCGTAGGCGTCGGCCGAATGTCGGCTTCTCCAACCGGCGTCGTAGGATTAACGATGACAACCTCCATCCCGCAACGAGCCGCGGCCAAGGCTACCTGCTCGGCCTGGAACTTGGAGCGTTTGTAGGGACCGATCATCTGCTCGAGCGAAACCGGAGAGTCCTCATTGGCTGGGCTGCCATTACCGGTGAAACCCATGGTGGCCACGCTCGAGGTGTATACCACCCGCCTGACGTTGTGTTTGCGAGCCGCTTCGAGCAGGGCGCGAGTGCCTTCCACGTTGGCTCGGAACATCGGCTCCGGATCCGGCACCCACAAGCGATAATCCGCGGCAACGTGGAACACCACGTCGCAACCGGAAACTCCGCGCTCGAGTGAATCCGGGTCGCACAGGTCGCCCACCACCTGATCGGCCTTGAGCTGCTCAAGGTTTTGGGTATTGCTCTTTGGGCGGACCAACAGTCGCAGGTCCGCGCCCGCCGTCATTAAGGCGCGAGCTACGTGGCTGCCAACAAAGCCGGTCGCGCCGGTGACAAATGCCAACATTTCCTACTCAGGTAATGGGAAACGCCCAGGGACTCCCGGGGGGAGGATGGATATGCTGCCAACCCGAGGAGCGAAGAGCTGCCAGCCCTTGGCGCTTGACCCTTTAACTTTTCTCTATCATGACTTGTTTATAGGTCGTGAGCGCGATGAGAGGGAAGTATTGGCGATACAGGTGATACATCAGATAGAAGACACGGGGAAAACCAGTGCCCGTGTACCAGGGCTCGTCCCAGGAGCCATCTTTTTTCTGCATCTTCAACAGGTAGGCAACCCCTCGCACCAGGGATTCGCTACGAGTATCGCCCGCGGCAAGCAGGCCCATGATGGCCCAAGCAGTCTGCGAAGGCGTGCTTG